>JACDDA010000001.1:0-300000 GCA_013817245.1 Gammaproteobacteria bacterium | reverse complement strand
TTTTATTTATTAATTTAACGGAGTATCAACATGCGTAATACTAAAAAATATATTCAATTGGGATTAATAAGTGTGACAGCACTGTTTATTTTAAATGGGTGCAGTCGTTCAGCAAAACCAGAAGCGGCACCTACGCAGAATGAGGCAAGCACTACAGCTGCTCAAAAACCGGCTAAAACAGCTAAAACGGCACGCGGTACGGTTAATGCCGATGGTGGTATAGAAGGCAAAATTACTGCTGGCAGTAAATTTTCTAAAATAAAAATCAATATGACAGATAAAGAAGTGGTTGCTTTGATTGGCCAGCCTACCACGCGCCGCGCTCATCTGACGGGCAAAGCATTTATTCCGTTTCACCGTGGCAATGACACAGCACGGATGATTGTTGCGTACCAAGGTGAAGGTACGATTGTCTATCAAACTGTGCGCTGTGGCTGGCACTGCTCAGTCTTTAAAGTGTACAAAATTATTGTTGATAAAAAAGAAACCGGCGCACCGGATAAAAAATAGCTCAATATTTTATTAATATGAATACCTGGAAATTCAGCGCAGCAAAAGGAATCCTGTATGAGTCTTTATGATATTCCATTGATTACGATAGATGGCGAAGAAGCCACGTTAGCGCCTTACAAAGGCAAACATTTATTGATTGTAAATGTTGCGAGTAAATGTGGTTTTACGCCACAGTATGAAGGCCTAGAAACCTTGTCCCAACAATATAAAAGCAAAGGCTTGGTAGTCTTAGGTTTTCCATGCGATCAATTTGGTCATCAAGAGCCTGGCGAAGAAGCCGAAATAAAAAACTTTTGCACGACGCGCTTTAATGTGAGCTTCCCGATGTTTGCAAAAATTGATGTCAATGGCGAACATGCGCATCCTTTGTATGAGCATTTAAAAAAAGCGAAAAAAGGTATTTTAGGTACTGAATCTATTAAATGGAATTTCACAAAATTTTGGGTAGATGCGCAGGGCGACGTGCGCAAACGTTATGCTCCCAATGATACGCCGGCGAAAATTGCGCAAGATCTTGCAGCAGAAGCCGGTTTTTAATTCGATTTACATTTTTAAGGTTTGCGACCTTGGGGTTTTGGTTTTCTGTTTTGTGGTTTTGCAGAAGTGGTAGTGCGGCGTTGATTGGGCGCAGCAGGTTTTGCCGAGCGCGGTGCTTGTGACGCGGGTTTTTTCGGGCTATTAGGTCTTGCTTGTGAACGTGGTCTGGCTTTATCGCCGGCGGGTGTTTGCGGCACATTGTGATTCGGTTCATAACCATCTACCACTTTGCGTAACAAAGTTTGACGAATTAATTTTTCAATGCTGGATAAATAATCTTTTTCATCGGCGCTAACCAGTGAAAAGGCTTGGCCATCGGCACCTGCACGACCGGTGCGACCGATACGATGCACATAATCTTCGGCTATGTTGGGCAGATCAAAATTAATCACCATGGGTAATTGACTAATATCTAAACCGCGAGCAGCAATATCGGTCGCAACCAATACACGAACTTTACCACTTTTAAAATCGGCTAATGCTTTGGTGCGCGCTGATTGAGTTTTGTTGCCGTGAATTGCGGTGGCTTTAATGCCATCTTTGTTTAATTTTTCGGTTAAATGATTGGCGCCATGTTTGGTTCGCGAAAAAACTAAGATTTGATTCCAACTATTATTAATTAACAAATGACTGAGCAAGGCAGCTTTGCGACTTTTATCAACGGGATGCACCCATTGTGTAACGGTATTGGCCGCAGCATTACGCGGACTGACTTCAATCTCCACTGGATTGTTTAATAAGCCTTGCGTTAAACGACGAATATCATCCGAAAAAGTAGCAGAGAACATTAAATTTTGGCGTTGTTTCGGTAACGCGACGAGGATTTTTTTAATGTCATTGATAAACCCCATGTCTAACATGCGATCAGCTTCGTCTAATACTAAAATCTGCACTTGATTAAGTTTTACTGCATTTTGTTGAAACAAATCTAATAAGCGGCCGGGTGTGGCAACCAACACATCAACGCCGCGCCGTAATTGCATCATTTGCGGATTAATTTTTACACCACCAAAAACCACCATCGAGCGCAGCGGCAAATGTTTACCGTAATATTTAACGCTTTCGCCTACTTGAGCAGCCAATTCGCGTGTCGGTGTTAAAATTAATGCGCGCACTGAATTCGGCGCATGCGCAGCATTGTTTTCACTTAAGCGTTGTAATAACGGCAAAGTAAAACCTGCGGTTTTGCCGGTGCCGGTTTGTGCCGCCGCCATCACATCACGTCCCGCTAATACGGCAGGAATAGCTTTAATTTGAATGGGCGATGGTTCGGTGTAATTTTTTTCGCTGACGGCACGAAGTAAAGGTTCAGATAAACCTAAAGAAGCAAATGTCATGACTGAGATCCTTACCAATAATGAAGTACAGCGGCGCTGAAGCTATAAGATGAAGGCGCGCAGCTTACAGTAAGTGCTTATAACATACGAGAGATACTGCTGATTGGGCCTATCAGAAGGTCATTTTTACGCCAATCGAAGGGAAAAATCCTATGCCTTCGGTAGCTGAAACCGGCACATTTTGGCCAAAACCATCAGGAGTAGCTGACTCCGTGCTATTGCCATTGGATGATAAATAATAGCCATCGACATTGCGTTGACCATACGCGTTTAATAAATCCACAAATAAAGATAATTGATTACGTGGAAAATTAAAATTTCGTTCTAAGCGAATATCTAAACGATGATAAAACGGCAAGCGTTCGGAATTAATCTCGCCGTAGATCGGATCAATTATCGCAGGATTGTTAGCGTTCGTTTGCACATCTACAATCGGTGTATATAAAGTGCCACTTTGCACACTCCATTTAATTCCCAGTAACCAATTAGGATTCCATTGGTAGTTAGCCACTATATTTAAAATAACCGGTTTATCGTAATCAAACGGACGCGTTTCACCTGTGCGTTCATTATGGCGTTCGGTTTTAGCAAGGCTTAACGAAGTCCAGCCATACCAATGTTCGGTAAAGTTTTTGTTCAAGAAAAATTCTACACCGTACGCTTTGCCTGCAGCATCATTGCTATAGTTATTAGCCGCATCAAGATCCGTCGCAGGATCTAAACTTAAGACTAAGTCATAAAGTTTTTTATAATAAATTTCTGATTTCCAACTCCAGCCATCAGAAAAATCATGTTCTAGACCCGCGACATAATGCGTCGCTTTGGGTGAATGTAATTCAGGATTGCCAATCGTCGGTAATATTTCAAATAATTGCGGACGTTGATGATAACGACCGAAGGCGGCAGTGATACGCCAATCATCGGTCATGCGAAATAGGGCGCGCACTCGCGGTTCAGTAATATTTTCTTTTAAGTAATCATCTTGGCTGTAATGTAATCCTGGCGTAATACTTAAGCGTGACGTTATTTGCCATTGGTCTTCAATATATAAATCTACGGTATTAATGGTCAACTGATCGTTTAATGTGTAACGGATCGCGTCTGTGGTTGCGCAATCGGCTACAAAAAAACCGCAAGGTCTAATTTTAGCGTCTAGCGTATAAGCATAATCGGTATTATCAAAACCGCCGCCAATAATGGCTTGATGTTGCGCATTAATAATAAAACCCAGTTCGGTTTTTAAAATGGTACTGTTGGCATCGGTGTTTTGATATTGCGCGCTGCCATAACTAACCGCATATTGCGTATTGATATGACTAAGCGCGGTTTTAAGTTGTGTATGATATTGATCGCTATCCCAATCCCAAATTAAACCTTGGCTATCAAATCCTAATGCAATTTTAGCGAAGCCTAATAAATCGGGATCACGCAACACATCATTAGAATTTTGTTTTAAAGTAGCAGCGACCTCATCGCTAGCACCGGCTAAGACCACGCTAACATTATGTTGGTCGCTAGCCATCCAGCGATATTTAACTTGATAGTCTGTTGAAACGGGCAAGCTATTAACTTTTATACCTTCTTCTTTTTCGAGCTTGTCTTGTTCGCTTTCTGGATAAAATTGGTCAATTAAACTGCGCCGATAAGAAGCATAAAATGCTTGGTTTTCACTGAGCGCACTTTCAATTAAAACGCCGGTGCGTAAAAAACTCCAATCTAAAGTTGCCGTAAAATCCGTTTGTTTTGGATTACGTAACGTTACATCAATCACCGCGCCGGTGGCATTCGCGTATTCATTGCCAAATGCAGCTGGGATTAAATCAAAATCATAAATAACATTTTCATTAAAAATACTGTCGCCAAACATATGGAAAACATAACTAGCCGGAATAAAATCGATCACATAACTATTGTCTTCGGGCGCAGCACCACGCACGGCCGGCGCGCTTTGTGTATCACTCACAAAGGTTACGCCGGGCAAGCTAAAAACCGCGACTAAAGGATCGCCATGGGTGCCCGCCGTTTTTAGTAACTGTTGGGTTTTGGGTGTCATGATCGATAGATCACGTTTTTCGGCAGTGACTTTGATTTCTTCTAAAGAAGTGGGGTTAGTTCCATCATCAGCAAGCACAGAGGTGCTGATGAACACGAGCAAAAGCACAAGAGTTCTAAACATAATTAATCCGCTAATATATTTTGAGCACGAAGTTTAAATGATTTGGATGACATTACGTCCTTGGGTGTTACCAGTTTCGTAATAGGTTTGGGCTGCGCCAATTTGTTCTAAGGGAAACACTTGGTCGACGATGGGGCGTAAGATATTTTTTTCAATGAGTTGCGAAATTTCAGCGAGACGCGAGCCTTCTGCGGCCGCTATTAAAAAGGCGGCTTTTTTGCCAGGACGTAAATGCGTCATAACAATATGCAACATCGTGAAATTATTTGGTACCGTGGTGAGATAGCGACCTTTGGGTTTAAGTTTGGATTTACATTCTGCATAACTGCGTTTTGCGGCGACATCAAAAATTAAATCATACGAACCGGCATAGTGCATAAAGTCGTCAACACTGTAATCCAACACACGATCAGCGCCAAAATCCCGCATCAGTTGTTGATGTTCAGGATGCGCGACCGCCGTAATATTGGCGCCTAGGTGTTTCGCGAGCTGCACGGCATAAATACCAACACCGCCACAGGCACCATTAATAAGTATGTCGTGGCCAGCCAGTGTGCGATGGCTAAATTTGAGTGCTTGCCACGCAGTGAGTGCGCCTAGCGGTACGCTTGCAGCTTGTAGAAAATCTAAATTATGCGGTTTGTGTGCGACTTGTTTAGCGGGCAGCGCCACGTATTCGGCATAACCACCGCCTTGTTTGCCTTGTGATAAAGCATAAACCGCATCACCGGTACGAAAGCCCTGCACATTCTTGCCGACTTCAACCACTTCACCGGCAATGTCGTACCCCAAGATTGAAATCTTCGGATAACGTTTACCCGAAAAAATTTTAATATCGCCGCGCCGAATTTTGACATCAGAAGGATTTACAGAACTGGCGTGAATCTTGATAAGTAATTCATCATCTCCTGCGATAGGCGTAGGAAGATTTTCGAGTACGAAGGCTTCGGGGCCGCCGTAAAATTTAAGCACCATGGCGCGCATTGGTCGAACCTGCAGGTTATCGTGATTAGGTTGCGATGATTTCGCGGTTTTTCCGGTAAGTTGCCAAGGAACTGTTAACCGGGCGCTTACTATAACACGGCATTAAAACGGTTCTAGTGACTTCATTACCTAAAGGAATTAACGAACACTGACATAAAAGTGTCAAGAAGTAGGCGGCGATGCCGCTGTAAAGCGCAAGCTCTGAGGATTAGAGCGATTAGGGAAGCAACATAATAGGAAAGGATGCAGGCTGTGTGGAAAAAATGGCAAAAACCGACAACGAATAAAGCGCACGTGGCGTTAAGTTTCGCTGAGCACGGTTTAATGCTGGCGGTATTGCACGGTGTTCCTGCTACACCTAACAGTAAAACGGCCTGTGAAATTCATCAATTAGCCTGCGAATCGATGGAGTGGGCAGACGTTTTAGCTGCATGGGTTAATAAACAACAATTGCGCGGCGCACGTGTTCACTTGGCGTTGCCGTTTTCAGATTATCAATTACATCAACTTGCCTTACCGAAATTATCACCAATAGAGTTGCGCGCAGCTGCTGGTTGGAAGTTACGTGAATTTTTACCTTTTGCGCTTGATCAAGCAGTGATCGAAGTATTTGAAAGTCCGGGTCGTGTAATTGAAGGCGAGCATCGTTATTTTGCAGCTGTTGCTCATCGTGATGTTATTCAGCTTCGACTGGATGGTTTATTAGCCAGCGGCTTACAACCTGACGTGATTGATGTTGCGGAGTTGGCTTGTCGTCATAGTTTGGTGCAACAACTACAGCAAATAGAAAATGGCCATGAGAATGGTGTGTTAGCTGTCATGTTGAATGCGCATGAAGGTTTGTTGGTGATGATTAAACAAGGACTGTTTCATATTAGCCGTCGTTTAGATTGGGGTCATGCAGATGCTATGCAAGCCGGCAGTGTCGATAACGCCTGGTTAGATCGTCTGGTGTTAGAAGTACAGCGCTCATTAGATTTTTTTGAAGTTAATTTCAAACAAGCACCACCCAAAATTTCCTTATTAGCACCAGCATTAGAAGATGAGCGTTTAACGCAAATGTTGCGCAATTTAAATATGCAATTATTGCCTTTTAATACAGCCACTTTGCCGTTTTCACGTTTGGTTTTGCCAGACAAAATTAATTTAGACACCTGTGTGCTAATGGGTATGGCAACACGTGCGGCGGCTTTAGAAAAAGAGGTGGCCGCATGAAACAGCACATTAATTTTTACCAAGACCAATTTCGCGCACCCATCATTCAGTTATCTGCGCAACATATATTTTTGTTATTGGCGGGAAGTTTATTATTTATTGTTATTACTTCTGCCAGCTTGGCGGCGTTTAATTATTCTAGAAACGCTCACGCACAAGCGTATCAAGAATCTCTGACGGCAATGGAGCACGATGTGCAAACCATGCAAGCCGCCATCCAAACACAAAAAGTAGATGTTTCTATGCAGCGTTCGGTGCGTGCTGCTGAATTGCGTATGGAACGCAAACGTCTGTTGTTAAGTCACATTCAACAACCTATGGAAGAACCACAAGCTCAATTTTCAGTGTTGTTAAAAGGTTTGGCGGAACAAGTGCCAATGGGGTTATGGGTAGATCATTTTTATATTCATAGCAAAGGCAATGAATTATTAATCGAAGGCGCGACCTCCAGTGCAAGTGCTTTGCCACAGTTTTTGGCAGACTTAAGCCGTTCGGTTGGTTTTAATGGTCGTGATTTTCGTACCGTAATGGCGATGCGCGATGAAAAGAATAGCGGCCAACTTAATTTCGTTTTAGCTACTGAAACGATTAAAGATGAAGAATTAAAAATGATCGCTTGGATTAAGGAGAATAAGACGAAATGAACTTATTCAGAAGCTTATCCGGACGTAAAAAATACACCGAATACACGCATAAAATCAACGCGTTGAGTTTTAGAGAGCGACTGATTATCGCGGTAAGCGGAGCATTGATTGTATTGTTTCTGTGGGATCAGGCTTTATTGTCAGATCAACTTCAAGCACGCAAAAATAATGCAGCAAAAATTGCTGACATTGAGAATAAATTAAAACAACAAATAGTTCTGCAAACCGCACTACGAGAAAAACTTGCACAAGATCCCACGGCGCGTGAACGTCAACATCTAGCGCAATTAGAAATTGAAATGCAGCGCATAGATAAAGAATTGGAAAGCAAAGCTTTGTCATTTGTGTCGTCGCAACAAATGGTTAAAGCACTGCGAGATATGCTCCAAGCTCAAAACAGTTTAAGTCTACTAAGAATAGAATTAAAAAAATCTTTACCCGTGTTTTTAACTGACAACCAAGCCATCAATATCACCACGGTCGGCGACACTCCGCCAGCGGATAAGCCAACGTTGCCTAATGTGTATCGGCATCGTTTTGAATTAGAAGTTGAAGGTAGTTATTTAGATATGCTGGCCTATGTTCAGCAATTAGAAAAAATGAGTTGGCATATTCGTTGGCAAGCGGTAGACATCCGCACCAAAGATTATCCGCGTGCCATCATGCGGTTAGAGTTAGAAACGATGAGTCTTACGGAGGGATGGATAGGTGTATAAATCATTTTTCATGATTGTCGCGGCAGTTTTATGTTTTGGTTTTGGCTATGGTTACGGCTGCTTAGCGTATGCGGTAGAGGGTTTGCGTGATCCACTACGTCCTGCACAAGCGGTTAGCGCTAGCAATCATGTTGTGCGTAGTGGTGAAGTGCAATCACCATGGCGCTTACAGTCTATTTTTATTTCGCCAGAACGGCGAATCGCTATTTTGAATGAAAAACTAGTTAGCGTTGGCGATCGTGTTGCCGGTGCAGAAGTCATGGCAATTGAAGCTAATAAAGTAGTATTGCAAAGCGCAGGTTCGCGCTTCGCAGTTAATATGCATACTAAAATATTGAAAGAAGAGCAAAAGGATATGCCGCGATGAAACACTATTTTGTGTTTAAAATTTTAATAGTAGCGCTGACTATATTTTTAGCAGCTTGTAATTCAACGCCTAAAAAATCCGATGAGCAAAACACTAAAGCTAAAAAACGCGGACCAGAAGCTTATATTGCCGAAGCTTTAACAGTTGATAAAAAAGTGGATAGCGAAATTCCGGGCGCGCCACCCGCTGCTGTTCAAGACGCTATGTTGCCGGGGTATGTGGTGAGCGATAGCAATAAAACGGCTGGCATTAAAAAGCTAGAACAAGAACGTTTTGATATTAATGTAGCAAAACTTCCCGCAAAAACATTTTTTATGAGTTTAATCCAAGATTCATCTATTAATATGATCGTGCATCCCGATGTAGTGGGTGTGATTACGTTGGATCTAAAGCGCATTAGCATTCCAGAGTTAATGGAAATTGTACGAGAAGTCTATGGATATGAATATGAGCGTCAAGGTAATAGTTATATGGTGTTGCCCGCTCGTCTACAATCAAAAATATTTTATGTGAATTATTTAAATATAGATCGACGCGGCGAATCGAATATGCGCGTGACCTCAGGACAATTAGCCGATACTAATAACAACGGCAGTAGTAATAACTCAAGTAACCGAAACGACAGCAGCAGTGCGCAAGCTTTTGAATCAACAAAATTAAGAACCGAAAATAAAATGGATTTCTGGGGTAATTTAGAAGCTAGCTTGCGTTCTATCATTGGAGAATCAGCAGGTCGCAGTGTGGTGACAAATGCACAAGCCGGTTTAGTGGTCGTGCGCGCCTTGCCTGCTGAGTTGCGTGACGTGGGTCGTTTTTTAGCGACCGCCAATACTTCATTGCATAGACAAGTTATTTTAGAAGCAAAAATAATTGAAGTCGAATTAAGTGAGACGCATCAAGCGGGCATTAACTGGGTCGCTTTAAATCAAAGTGGTTCAACTAATAGAACCGCAAGTCAAATTGAATTAGTTAATGGCAATTCAGAGTTTTATGACAACAGCTTGGCGAGCACTTTGCCTGGGGCATTAGGCTCTGACATCATCAAAGGCTTTGGTAATGTGTTTACATATGCAGTAACGGGCAATGATTTTGAAGTAATACTGCGTTTGTTAGATACGCAAGGCACTGCCAATGTCTTGTCGAGTCCGCGCATTTCTACGGTTAATAATCAAAAAGCAGTTATTAAAGTGGGCTCGGATGAATATTTTGTCACTGAAGTTAAATCTACGACCACAACCGGTACCAGCACAACGACTACACCAGAAATTACATTAACGCCATTTTTCTCAGGCATTGCTTTAGATGTCACGCCACAAATTGATGAAAATGGTGATGTGATATTGCATGTGCATCCTTCTGTAAGCGAAGTAAAAGATCAGATAAAACAAATTACTTTAGCTAATCAGACACAAGTTTTACCTCTGGCTTTTAGTACGGTTAGAGAATCAGATTCAATTATCAAAGCTAAAAATCAGCAAATCGTAGTCATAGGCGGTTTGATGAAAGATTACACGATTAAAAATGAAGGTGGTTTGCCATTTCTAAAAGATTTACCTTTGATAGGTCATTTATTTAAACATACGCAATCGATCAAAAAACGTAATGAATTGGTAATACTGCTCAAGCCCACTGTAATCGATGATGGAGCCAATGAAGTTTGGGATAATGATAGAGAACAAGTCAAACAACGCATTAGTAATTTCCGTTAACGGCTGATAGTCATGTACGAAAATTATTTTGGCTTAAAAGAAAAACCATTTTCCTTGTCGCCTGACACGCAATACTTTTTTTGTCACGAAGGGCAGCAACAAGCCTTAAATACGTTGTTAATTGCCTTAGAAAGCGGCGAAGGATTTGTCAAAGTCGTAGGCGAAGTTGGCACGGGTAAAACCTTATTGTGTCGCGAATTATTAAACAGATTAGACACACAGCGTTTTTACACCGCGTATGTTCCCAATCCCTATTTAAGCCCCAGTGGATTGCGCATGGCTATAGGTGCAGAGTTAGGAATTTCTAGCAATAAACTGCAGGACCATAATCGTTTAGTTAATCATATTTACGAACGGTTGATTGAATTAAGTACGTCTGGAAAACAAGTCGTGTTGTGTTTGGACGAAGTGCAAGCCATGCCCGATAAAACCTTAGAAGCATTACGTCTGTTAACTAATTTAGAAACCGAGAAGCGTAAATTATTACAAGTTGTTTTATTCGGTCAGCCGGAGTTAGATAAAAAGTTAAACGAACCACATATTCGACAATTACGTCAACGTATTGTTTATTCAGTGCATTTAGGCGCTTTAGATATTCAACGGGTCGCAGGTTACGTGCGCCATCGTCTGAGTGTCGCGGGATATAAAGGAGAATTTTTATTCTCTAGACCCGCAGTAAATCAATTATATAGAGCCAGTCGCGGTGTGCCACGCTTAATTAATATTTTATGCGGAAAATCAATGTTGGTAGCTTATGGTAAAGGTGACTCGGTTATTTCCCCGCAGCATGTTAGCGCAGCCGCAGAAGATACCGAAGGTTTAGATCCTATTTCTTTTTTAGAATGGCATGGCGTTGATGTGGTAATAATATTAAGTTTATGTTGTTTTGCTTTAGCAGTAGCGTCTTGGTGGATGAGTCTGCAATGAGCATTATTAATCAAATGTTAAAAGATTTAGAGCGTCGTCAAAAACGTGAAACGTCTACGTTGACTTATGCCACTCGCAGCGATTGGCGCCAACATTTAAATGGGCGTTTTAATTGGCAAGCGGCCAAATGGTTGGTGCTAATTCTTAGCAGCACGGCGTCCGTAGCGTTATTAGCGTCAGTATTAGCGCCTAAAGCAGATTATTTTTATAAACCAGAATTTATAAAATCGGTGCAGACACCGGTTTTGAGTAAAACAGAATTATTGCCAGCTAATGAAGTGCATATCACGCCGAATATAGCGCTGAATATTGTCTGGATGAACACTGAACAAGGTTTACGTTTAACGCTAGAGTCCGAAAAAGTCATTGCGGCCGATAAATTTTCGATGCTACAAAATGACAACATGCTGATAATTAAAGTGCAGCAAGCAGAATTTAATGCGGCTGCGGCTGCGGCTGCGTCTGCTGCTTTAATAAAAAATCCTCTGCTGGCTGTTCAGCTTGAACAAAATGCAGATGAAGTAATCATTAAAATTCAACACCGCGCAGCTATACAAACGCAAAAATTATTGCTGCCTGCTAGTGATGTGTATGGTTTTCGCTGGATTTTAGATGTGCAAACATTGAATGACGCGCAAGTTGTACAATCCGCTGGAAAAACGATTGCGATCTCCGAAAGCCAAAAGCTTGCTCGCACGGAGGGCGTTAAACGTAATTTTAATAAACCTAGCTATAAAGAACTTAATGAACAGGGATTAAACGCATTAGTGAGTCGAGACGGTTTTAGCGCAATTGATTTGTATCAACAAAGTTTAAGTCTACAAGCCGATCAGACCGATATTCGAATTCAATTAGCGGCTTTGTATTTAGATTATGGTAAAGCAAACGAGGCTTTTACAGTTGTTGAGCAAGGTTTGGCGTTAGCGCCTAGTCACACACGGTTGAATCATTTATATGCACGTTTATTAATTGATCGTAATGAGATTGCGCGCGCGGTCGATGTTTTAGAAGCCGCTAAGCCTTATGTAAAAAATGATCCAGAATTTTTTGCTTTATTAGGCGCAGCTTATCAACGTTTGCAACGTCCTACAGAATCGGTTGCTTATTACCAACAAGCTTTAAGTGATGCACCTGCGCAAGCCGCGTGGTGGTTAGGTTTAGCGATTGGTTTAGAGCAAATAGCGGATCCTAAAAATGCCAAACAAGCTTATGAAAAAGCGCAGCAATATGGCGGCTTAAATATTGCCGCACAACATTATGTCGTTGAAAGACTCGCGGCGCTGAGTCAATAGAGGTGTGAGATGCAAGTAGGGACGCAATCAACAGACGTTAGAAAAAAAATTCGAATTGGGGATTTGCTGGTACAAAATGCCATCATTAGCCAAGAGCAGCTTGAGTTAGCATTAAAAGAACAAAAAAAGTTTGGCCGAAAATTAGGCAACACCTTAATTGACTTGGGTTATGTCGAAGAAGAAGCATTTTTGCAGTTTTTATCTAAACAGTTAGGCGTGGCTTTAATTGATTTAAAACATTATGAATTTGATCCAGAGATAGTTAAAAAAATTCCGGAGACAATAGCGAGGCGTTATCGAGCTTTAGTATTAAAAGCAGAAAACGGTCGTTTTGTGGTCGGCATGGCAGATCCTACCGATTTATATGCATATGACGAAATTGTTAAATCGTTAGGCCAACAAGCGGAAATCGCTTTAATCCGCGAAGCGGATTTATTAGTCACGTTTGATATGGTGTATCGCCGCACCAGTGAGATTAGCAGCTTAGCGAAAGAATTAGGCCGAGAATTATCCGACGGCGATTTTGATTTAACTCAATTATTAGAATCATCGTCCGATGATGATGCACCTGTAGCGAAACTTTTAAAATCTATTTTTGAAGATGCAGTACAAATGAATGCATCCGATATTCATATTGAACCCGACGAGCGCGTCCTGCGAATTCGTCAGCGTGTTGATGGTGTTTTATATGAGCAAGTGATGGATCAAATTCGAATTTCATCTGCGGTAGTTTTGCGTTTGAAAATCATGGGTGGCTTAGATATTTCAGAAAAACGCATTCCACAAGATGGACGTTTTCATATTCGCGTTAAGCAACGTAACATTGATGTGCGTTTATCGACTATGCCAGTGCAATACGGCGAATCAGTGGTGATGCGCTTGTTGGATCAAAGCAATGATTTATTAGGTTTAGAATCGTTGGGCATGGAATCTGATTTAGTCGCACACTTTCGCACCGTTATGCATCGACCACATGGTTTGATTTTAGTGACAGGTCCTACGGGTTCAGGAAAAACCACCACGCTGTATGCTGCATTACAGGAATTAAACCAGCCGGGTAAAAAAATTATTACGGCTGAAGATCCTGTCGAATATCGCATGTCGCGCATTAATCAAGTCCAAGTAAAACATAAAATAGGCTTAGGATTCGTCGAAATATTACGCGCTGCTTTGCGTCAAGATCCCGATATCATTTTGATTGGTGAAATGCGTGATCAAGAAACCGTTGATATTGGTTTACGTGCCGCTATGACTGGCCACTTAGTCATGTCGACGTTGCATACCAATGATGCAGTCAGCACGATTGATCGTTTATTAGACATGGGTGCCCCCGGATTTTTAGTAGCGTCTTCTTTGCAAGCGATTGTTGCACAGCGTTTGGTGCGGCGAGTGTGTCAGTCATGCGGTGAAAAACGAGCCTTTAATCCGCGTGAAAAAGTTTGGTTAGATGCCACGATGAAAGGAAAAGTAAATTTTGACACTGTTAAGCAAGGTAAAGGTTGTGCGCATTGTAATCACACTGGTTACAAAGGGCGCGTAGGTGTGTATGAATTTTTAGAACCGGACACCGCTATGTTAAATGCATTGCGTGCCGATGATTCGGTGGCATTTTCACAAGCCGCTAAACACCACAAAACGTTTGTGCCTATGCATCAACGCGCATTAAAGCTTATAGAGTCAGGTTTAACCACGGTCGAAGAATTAATGCGCATCAGTGTGGAGCGTATTGAAGATGAGCTTTAAGCAGGGTTGCTAGGAATTCTTATGCCAAAATATCTTTACAACGGTAGAACGCAAGCAGGCGAAGCGGTGCAAGGTTCGCTGGACGCAAGCGCAGTGGATTCAGCTGCTAATATGTTGATTCAAAACGGCGTTTTTCCTATTTCCATAGAACTCCATATTGAAAAACCTGATGCCTGGAAAGATATAAAAAGAAAAATGGGTTGGGACTTACCCAGCGATGACGACATTATTTTGTTTTCACGTCAATGTCATGCGATTCAAAAAGCCGGTATTCCTATTATTCGAGGTTTTCGTTTGTTAGCTGAGTCGGCGCGCAATCCGCGTTTTGCTGAAACCATTTCACAAGTAGCCGATGATCTTGAAACAGGTCGTGAGTTATCAACGTCAATGGCGCGTCATCCTAAAACCTTTGGACCTTTATATATCAACATGATTCGCGTCGGTGAAACTACCGGTCGTTTAGAAGATGTGTTTTTGCAAATGCACGATTATTTAGAAAGCGATAGAGAAACACTGCGGCAAATAAAACAAGCGTTACGTTATCCAATGTTTGTAATGATGACCATGGCGGTTGCATTTGTGATTGTCATGACGTTTGTAATTCCAAAGTTCGCCGGTTTTTATGGTGCAAATGGTTTGGAATTACCTTTGCCAACCAAAATAATTATGGGCATTTCAGGTTTCATGGTGAATTATTGGTGGTTAATGTTGTTGACCATTATTTCTGCTGTAGTGAGTTTTAAGCGCCATATTGAAACGGATGAAGGTTTATTGTGGTGGGATAAAACTAAATTACAGTTTCCAAAAATTGGCGATATCGTTTTGCGTGCAACCTTAGCGCGTTTTGCCCGCACCTTGGCTTTAGCGCTGAATGCCGGCGTGCCGATTTTACAAGCGATTACCGTTACTGCGTATGCGGTGGGTAATGAATATATCAGCCGTAAAATTATCGCCATGCGCGACGCTATCGAGCGCGGTGAACCTATCACCCGCACCGCGCGTAAAAGTGGCGTATTTACCGGCCTCGCTTTACAAATGTTAGCAGTAGGCGAAGAAACCGGACGTTTGGACGATATGCTTAAAGAAGTCTCTGGATTTTATGAGCGTGAAGTTGAATATGACGTTAAGCATATTAATTCTCTCATTGAACCCATTCTAGTTATTTGTATGGCCGCCTTAGTTTTATTGTTGATGTTGGGTATTTTATTGCCGATGTGGAATGTCGTCGACATGGTGAAAAAATAGATTCTTATATGAACATGGATAAAAGATCCGAAAAATATCTGCAATACGCCTTGGGGTTTTTATTGGCGGGCATGGTCACGTGGGCAATGTTGTCGCGCTTGCAAAGCTTAGAAAAAGAAATTGAACTTAGCGGTATTGACCAAACCTTATCTTTATTAAGACAAGGTTTGCAGATTTATCATTTCAGAAAAATGTTGGAACATGCAGAAGTACTACCTCAGAACAGCAATCCATTTAATGCTTTACAAGTAGCGCCCATTCATTATGCGGGTGAATATGCCTCCAGCAGTGACGCTATTCCAGGCGGGCAATGGTATTTTGATTTGAGTAAGCAATATGTGGTTTATCGTTTTAAACAAACGGATTTTTTTCATAATGAAAAAATCCGTGAATGGCATTACAAAATAAGCCCCCAACCGCCCGCGCAAAAAACCCAAAATGAATATGTGCCAATGCTGGTGCCTGTAGTGGCGCCGGTAGAGTCTACTGGCAACATGCCGGAGCAAGTTCGCCAATTGAATTAATTTTAGAAAAAAGGATGGAGTAATGTTATGGAAAACTATTTTATATACGCAGTGTTATACGCATGGTGGCTAACGGGTTTAGTCGCTGTAATGTTAATTGGTCTATGGGCGATGATCGCGCCGACTCATTTTTTAACGTTTAATAAAAAAACTAGTCGTTGGATTGGTTTTTGGAGTAATGAACAAGTAAAAAATTTAGCGGATAAATCCTTTGCCAGCGAAAAATTTATTTATCGGCATCATATTATTTCTGGATCTGTATTGTTTGCAATGTCGGGGTTTATTGTGTGGCTGATTCGCGGCATTACTATTCAGCGTTTTTCTAAATCTAGCTGGGAGCCGGCGCTCAGTATGTCATTAGATGATTTTAGAATAGCAATGTTGCTAGATGTGTTAATAGGTTATGGCTTAATTATTGCTGTATTCGGTATGGTATTTAGTTTAGTCGTCATGGTTAGACCCAGTGTATTAAAGCGTTTAGAGGTGTTGGGTAATTATTGGATTGATACGGTAACGTTTGAAAGTAAATTAAATAAAGTGTATGACGCGCCGGATCGTTGGGTGGAAAAACATCCTGTGGTATTTGGTGGGGCTGTTTATTCAATTGCTTTAGCTATTTTGATATTTATAGAAAAAATGTGATGAATTGCACTTAAGATTTCATAAGTTAAGCCGTTAAATTTCAAAGAGTAATGCAAAGCGTAAGAAAGGAGCGTGCTGCGGCACGAAATGTGGGTTGCGGCCCGTTCATAAAAAAAGCTGAGTCAGCTAGGAGTTTTAAAATGCGTAATCAAAGTGGTTTTACTTTAATTGAGTTAGTAGTTGTTATGGTGTTATTAGGTATTTTAGGTGCAGTTGCCACTGCTAAATATCAAGACTTAAGCGGTGCAGCACAAGCTGCTGCGATCGATGGTGTGGCGTCTGAAATGGCTGCTGCAAGTGCTATTAATTATGCTGCAGATGTGACGACTACACCTGCCGTTTCTATTAATGCCGTTGCGACTGCGTGTTCTAGTTTAGGTGGCTTATTTCAAACAGGCGCACCACCTGCAGGTTACGCGCTGTCAGATACAGCGGTATGTGGTCCTACTGCCATAGGGACGACACAACCATGCACTTTAACGCACACAGCTAGTACGTTAACGCGCACGGTTAATGTGATCTGTACCAGGGGTTAATGATCCATTACCGATAGTGATAAAGGGGGCTTTATGCCCCTTTTATTATTTTGCTGCTTCAGCTATTCGCAAGCGTGGCATAGGCTTTGCTGTTTATTGAAGCATCTATAGGTAATTCATTGGACAATGATATGAGCGTTATACCTAAACGCATGACGGGGTTTACGATGGTGGAAATGATCGCCATCATGGTGCTGTTAGGTATATTGTCTGTGGTCGCTTACGGTCGCTTAAATTTAAATCCTATTCGTGAAGGTGCATTTCGTGAAGAAATGCGCGCGTCAATTCGTTTCGCTCAAAAATTTGCCTTAGTGTCTGCGTGTGATGTGAATGTCGCTACGGGTAATTTCGGTTACCGCTTAATGTTGCGCGCTGATGTGGGTGTTAGCAGTGACTGCTTAAGTGCGACAGGTGCTTTTACACAAGCATTAAATCGTCCGGGTGGCGGCGTTTATGCAGAAGCACCGCCCACTGGAGTTGCGGTATCTGCGAGTAATTTTTCTTTTGATCGACAAGGTGTGCCTAGCAGTGGCGTTACGATTACGCTTGGCAGTGGCACTATTCAAGTAGAACCTGAAACAGGTTGGGTGCAATGATGCGCCATCGTTATAAAATAATTAATGATCGTGCGCTGCAAGGGTTTACTTTAATTGAAATGATTGTAGTCATTGTGGTGATTACAGCCGTAGCCGGTACGATGTTGGGCGTTTTTCAAAAAGCGGTTATTGCCAGTGCGGATCCAGTCTTGCGTGTACAAGGAGTGGCGATTGCACAAGGTTATTTAGAAGAAGCTTTATTAAAAGATTTTCAAGATCCTGACGGCGGTGAGACCGCGAGTTGCGAAGAAGCCTCACGAGACTTGTATGATGATGTGCAGGATTATAATTGTATAAATGATACGAGCGGCGCGCGCGATCAATTGGGTAATGCCTTAGCAGGGTTAAGTAATTTTAATGTGCGCGTAACGGTGAGCTCCGCGTCATTAGGCAGTGGCGCGAATGCAGCTGCACTGCAACAAGTCAATGTACTCGTGACCCATGATGTCTATCCCATCACTTTGCGCATTAGTGGTTATCGAGGTAATTATTAAGATGACTAGCCTGCGTTCGCAAAATGGATTTACATTAGTTGAGCTGATCACGGTAATGGTCTTGCTTACCATACTCAGTGTGATCACGACCCAATTCATAGTGATGCCGATGCGCAGTTTTGCCGATATTGCCGCTCGCGGTGAATTAGTTGATCAAGCGGATATTGCTTTACAACGTATGTCACGCGAACTGCGTACAGCATTACCTAATAGTATTCGGATTAGCAGCAGTGGCACCCGCACCAGCTTGGAATATTTAAATACGACTACGGGTGGACGCTTTCGTGCGCGTATGGAAGTTAACGGCACGGGCAATCCTTTAACCAATGGTGCTACCGATAGCTTTGATGTATTAGGTGGCATTAATGGCGTCATCACTCCTGGGCCTGCGGGTTTAGCAAATTGTTTAAATGGTAATTCAGATTGTTTAGTGATTTATAACACCGGCACGGGTGTAGGTGCTTTTAATGCGTATAGCGGCGCTAACGCAGCAGCGATCACTGCGGTAAGCGGCAATCAAATTACATTTAATAATGGGGCGGGTTGGTCATTTCCTTTTCCGATTCCACCTACTGCACAACAACGTTTTTTTGTCGTCGATCAACCGGTGAGTTACGTGTGTGATTTGGGTACGGGCGAGTTATTGCGCTATGCCGGATATAGCATTAATGCTACGCAACCGCTCGCAACGTTCAGCGTGACGGGCAGACGCTTAGCGGTGAATGTTGTGGGTTGTCAGTTTTCTTATGTCAATGGCGCCGGTGCACGTCATGGGTTGGTCAGCATTCATTTGCAATTACAAAATAATGCGGCCGACGTATCTTTATTGCATCAAGTGCATGTGGCGAACGTTCCATGAAAACATTATTAAAATCACAACAAGGCATCAGCATCATCATGGTGATTTTTATCTTGGTGGCTTTGTCGGTGTTGGGCTTAAGTGTGGCGCGCATGAGCGTTTCACAAAGCATGTCTAGTGCGTATGCCGTACAACGCACGCAAGCTTATTTTGCCGCACGTGCGGGCGCAGATTATGCGATGTCGCGAATTGTGGCGAATGCAGGCTGCGCTGGTATTACTACCAGCATGGTGATTGAAAATTACACGGTAACAATAGCATGTAGCGCTGATGGTACCTTTGATGAAGGTATATTAGCGGATGCTTATACCGTATTTAATATTACCGCCACTGCTAGTTCAGGTGCGTTTGCAGTTCCCAATGCGGTTAATCGTCAAGTGCGTGTTTCTATCAAAAACCCTTAATTATTTTTTATTAGATGTCATTAAAACTTTTTAGGACAGTGCCATGAAAAAATTACTGATGTTATTGATTATAAACCAAGCTTTTTTTAACTTGGGTTTTGCCGCACAGCCCGTCATTATTATTGATGTGCGCACTGCTACTGAATATGCGGCTGGCCATATTGATAATGCAGTGAATATTCCGTTTGATGAAATTGATAAACGTATTCAAGAAGTAACAAAAGATAAAAATGCCACCATCGTCTTGTATTGCCGCAGTGGTCGCCGTTCTGGAATTGCTCAAGATACTTTAGCAGACATGGGTTATAAACGCGTTGAAAATGGCGGCAGTTTGGAAAATATGAAAACGCGAACTTATTCTACTGTTAAGTAATAGCGCCAGTGTTTATATAACCGCAGTAACCATTAGTTTTATTTATTCCTAGTTATCTATTAATAGAGCTCTCGTGTATAAATTTGTCGATTAGTGCCGCCGTAAATACCAAAGGTGGCTTTGTTGCTAGGGTTGTCAGTGTAGCTGCCATTATTATCCCAATCGAATTGTAAATAAGTTGGTACTGTCCATAACACATCTACCGAACCGGATTGTCCTGCTGAATTTAATAATAACGGTGTGCTGTATTGACCCGTTGAGAATGTACCCGAACCTGATTTGATAGGATCACTGCTCAAACCTTGGCGATTACTAAACGTTAATTGGCTGTTGTTATAACTAGTGCAACTATCACTGATGTTACGAATAAACTGCGTACCGTTAAAATATTCTGCATAGATGGGTAAGGCTTGCGCTAATAACTCGGTACCAAACACTGCGTTTAAGCGTGCACGACCATAACGTACTGCGAGCGTATCGAGTAAGCCGCGATCATTGCTACTGTTATTGTCGGTGTCTAAATTAAGTCCCGTTGTTGCCAGTTGAATGTTATCGCTATCAAGTGGCGCAACACCAATAGCTAAATTATTAAATGGGCCATCAACCGGCGTGCTGCGGCGCAAGGTGATATTAGCAAATGCATTTACATCACCATTATTCCATGCGCCCGTAATAGTGTTGGCGACGATACGTGAATTTAATGGCGTGGGCGTTGCGCTATCGATTGCGCCGAAATTCCAATTGCTGGTGAGGACAGGATTTAATTTCGCAAAGGCACCCGTGTAATTTTGAGTGGTGGCGTTGCTAACATTTTGCGCCGTCAGAATATAATTAAGTTGAAAGTCTTCTTCCATGTACGTAAAGGTTGCAGCACTTACGCACGCACTGCTAATGCGATGGGTGTGTGTGGTGCCCGAACGTATTGCAAAATGATCAGGCGTAAATCGGCCGACGTAACCACTCTTGCCGTACAAACGTTGACCACTGCCTAAATAATCATTGTCGGTTAATGCGGCATCTAATTCGATAATACCCACTTCGTTGTAAGCTAAATTGTTAGCGCTGCTTTGACCGTTATTAAAAATAGTCAGGTTAGTAGTGCCGGCTAATATAGGATTGGTACCGGGTGACGGTAAAATTAAATTTGCAGATAAATTCAGCGTTTCACTTTCACGCCCAAAGTTTAGTGCAGCCGTGTTGTTACTAAGATTGGCATTGTTTGCGGCATTGTTATCATTGTGGCCGTCAGGAATACCATCATTGTTCGTGTCATCAGCGGCTTGCCATAAAACACCGGTGGCGGTGGCGGTGAAATTTACACCCGCGCGAGTGTAAACACTGCCGGTCGCAGAGGTGGCAGCAGGATTTCCGACCGCGTTTACATAAACACCAAAAGGTCTGACGACAAATGCATTGCTACTGCCTTGCATATAATTACCAGATGGCGTTGTGCCATCACCTAATGGCATGTTGTAACGCGCATGTAAACGAATTTGACCCGCATCATCGTAACGTAAAACGACAGCAGAGCTGTTAACCGACGCATTACCAAAATCCATAGTGACGTTGCTATAAGTGGAAATGCTCGCATTGGGATTGCCGGTAACCGTCGTGCCATTAATCGACAGAGCATTGCTTGCACAGGTTGTTGGATTTTGACATTCAAATGCCATTTGAATAGTGTTGTTACCAATTAATGCTGCTTCGCAAGCGCCAGTGGTATCACTGGTGCGAATGGCTTGAAGATCTAAGGTTTGATTTCCCGGTGCTACATTCGATGCTTTACCGGCGATTTGTGTACCGATATTACCAACAGCACCATTCACGCGAAAAATAAAACCGGTTGCAGAAAAAACCAGATTCGCATCTTCGCTTGCAGTAGCCGTGCCTGTGGTTTCGGAAATGCTGCCGTCAGTAATATTAATGTTGACGGTTTCAGCAGTGGTATTTTTTAAAGACAATTGTACTTGACCGGCATCAGCGCCCACTAAGTTATAAGTAGCCGCGCCATCATTTAAAGCGCCATTGTTGACGGTACCGTTACCGCTTAATAAAGCCCAATCACCGCGTCCTGTTGATGTTGCGAGTGATAAAGTGCCGGTATAACTCGTATCAATGGAATGATCGCCTTGATGTACGCGCACGGTTATCGGCGCGGGCATACACGTAATGCCCGTGCCTGCATGTGAAATTGCAATGTGATCTGATGTGATGGTGCAGGGATGCGTTAAGCTCATTAAATATTGTATTTCAGTGGCGCTGTAGGCTTTTGACGCAATATAAACTTCATCAATTTGTCCATTAAAAAAACGTCCCGGTGCGGTTTGATCACTGCCGATTTGTAATGGATCCGTATTGTTCGCTAATGTTTCAGCGTAGGCGGCGGTGCCTCTTGCAACACCATTAATATAAATAGTTTGTTGGCCGCTGCTGGCGTAACTAATCGCGACATGATACCAACCGCCCGCCGGATTAATCGTAACTCCGCTGGAGGTAATGTTACGCGCGGCAGTCGCGCTATTTTGCCACCACCAAAAAACATTACCGGCAGGATCAAGATGAATTTCATAATTTTCATCTTTTGATAAAACGGTCATGTAATCACTAGCCGGTAATGAATTAGGATTGATCCATGTTGCAACGGTAAATGCGGTGCTCATATTTAACGGCGTTGCGTTATTCACACTCAGATATTGTGAGCTCACATTATTAAAATTTGCATAACGACAAGTGCCAGGATTTCCACTTAATGCAGGAGTGGTAATGGCGGTAGTGGGATTGGCGTAAGAACGACCATGCAAAGCATTGCCGCTAGCGTCGCGAACTTCATTGGCGGTGCCATTCCAACTCGCGCTTTCCATCGCATAATAAGCTTCGAGACGTAAATCAGAAGTAATTGCGCAATGACTTAGTTGTGATGCAGGAATAATCGCAAAACTACCACTGGGCGGTTGCCAAGAAAGTTGTGCAACCGCACCACCGCCGCGTTCATAAAATTCCATTGTAACTGGATAATATTGCCCTGCTGTTAAAGCAATAGCCGCACTGTCGTTATTCGTCGGACCATGATCAGTCCAGTTATTAATAACCAAATTACTGTTTATATATAAACGTATACCGTCGTCAGAACGTGTGCGGAAAATATAATTACCTGTTGTAGTTGCACGCACATAACCAGTCCAACGCACTGAAAAATCATCGGCGGCTACTCCTGTTATCGGAATTCCATTACCCCAGTCAAAACCCACCGTAGCATCGGTGCGTGATACAACAGTGCCGGTAAAGTAAGCGCGTGGTACGCCATTTTGAGTGTAGTAATCGCCTAATAACCCCGCGGTTTGTATACCGCCGTGATAAGTGAAATAAGCTGTGGAGTTTGCCGCAATCGTGTTACCGGCTAAATCTTGTATGCCGTTTACCGTGAGTGTGTAGCTGGTGTAGTCGCTCATCGCCGAGGTATTTAAAATAACCGTGCGTTGATCGCTTTGTAACGCCGCGCTAGTAATAGTTAAACCATTGTTGATTGTATAATTAGCGATGTTTTGTGCGGTACTGCTAGACACGCTTTCATTAAAGGTAACATAGACGCGATTATTAGTTGAGCACAGCAAGGTTGCACTGTTCATGACGGGCGCAACGGTATCGTTGTAACAACGAAATAAATTGCTATTCGGAATAATTTGTTCGGCTACACTCGGTGGCGTCCATGCTAAATCTATTTCGGCTTGACCAGTATTTTCAACAAATTCTAAGGTAACAGCATATTTTTGTCCGGCTGTTAAAGCGATGCCGGTGCTGGTATCTTTGGTGCGTGAATGATCGGTCCAATTATTAATCACCAAGCTGCCATTCACATACAAGCGCACACCATCATCGCTGTAAGTGTGAAATAAATAAGTGCCGGTAGTGGGTGCTTCTACAAAGCCGGTCCAACGTACACTAAAAGTATCTGCACCGAGAAGGGGATCTGGTGCTGCATTAACCCAATTAAAATTGACCGTATTATCGGTGCGCGTTAAGACGAGATTCGTAAAATCAGCGTTGTCGTAATACTGACCCACTAGGCCATTAAAATTTAAAATAAAATTAGTTGTGGAATTAGGTTCAATTGCATTACTTAAAGTATCTCGTACATTATTGACAGTAACGATGTAATTAACGCCAGTGGTCATTGCTGAAGTTGTGAGTGTCACGGTGCGATTGTCTGCCCCTAAAACGGCACCCAATATCGTAATACCGTTATTGATTTGATAATTAGCTGCTGTTTGTGCGCTAGCAGCATTTAAATTTTTAGAAAAAACTATCCTAATAAAACTCGTGCTGCCACAGACTTCTTGGGTATTAACAATTAAAGGTCCCAAGGTATAGTTGACTACCAATTGCGGCGCTGTGGCGCTGCTGCCGTTATATGAAACGGCGATGCGAGAACACGTGGAGTTGATGCAGCCACTGCCAGGTTCCACAAAAATACCCATAGCATTACCACTACTCCAACCTACACGGTTTACAATCTCTTGTACGATAGAAGTAATATTCGTTGTTTGATATTGATTACCTGCTGTCCACGCAGGTACATTTAACCAATCAACCGATGCAGTGGTACGAAGTCTTCCAGAAATATCGCCGGCAGTATTATTAAAACGGGCGGCATTATTAGTTGCTTCGCCTTTTAAGACAAAATTATTGATATTGCTATTGTTTTGGTCTGCACGGAAATCAATATAAGCATTAATAATAGTGGCACCTTGCGGGATCGCAACGGTTGGAAAACGCATACCCACTTGTTGTGCAGCAACGCCTACGTATCCCATTCTTAGATTATTGCTATTACGATCTATACTGCCGCTAGGCGGATTACTTTCTTCCGCATCATCATGCTGGTGACCGACTCGCGAAGTAATTTGTACAGCTTGCACTGATAGACTAAAAACACCGAGTAATAGGCACGCAACGCAGTTACGTAAATTTTTTTTATCAAGGCGCACGTGGTTGAGTCCGTTAAGTTAAGAATATCCTTAACGTAAGTATCGGCAAGTTTCAGGCCAAGCTGAATATTCCCGACTAATGAGAGTCTATGACCGACTTGCTGATGCGGTAGATTTGTTAATGCCGCCGCCATTGATGATAGCGGCGTAAGCCACGCAAAATAAGTGCCGGTTTGTGCGCTTTTTTCCAGTTACCGGCCGCATATTTATTGGCTTCCGCTAATGTCGGGTATATATGGATAGTGCCGAGTAATTTGTTTAAGCCTATTCCATGTTTCATGGCTAATACGCATTCAGCTAATAAATCCCCCGCGTGTTCGCCCACGATAGTGATGCCTAAAATGCGATCTTTACCTGGTGGCGTCAATATTTTGACAAAGCCTTGCGTCGCGCTATCCGCGATTGCACGATCTAAATCATTTAATTCATAACGTGTGATTTCATACGGAATCTGTTGTTCGAGCGCCATGGATTCGTTAAGTCCGACATGCGCAATTTCAGGATCCGTAAAAGTACACCACGGGATCACTGAATAATCGACGCGAAATTTTTTAAACGTGCCGAATAAAGCATTGACTGCGCAATACCACGCTTGATGTGATGCCGTATGAGTAAATTGGTAAGGGCTAGTCACGTCACCGCAGGCGTAAATATTCGGCACATCTGTTTGCAAATAATCATTCGTTAAAATGGTGCCATTGTCGCGACATCGAATGCCGAGTTTTTCTAAATCTAAATTGGGTGTATTTGCTTTACGACCCACCGCGATCAACAGTGCATCACACGCTAAGGTGATTATTTCTCCTTTAGCATTCACGCAATGTAAATGTTTATTATCGTGCGCATCTGCACTCACATGATCGGCAGTAAAACCTTTTTCAATAAGAATGCCTTCCTGCATGAAGGCCGCTTCTAATGTTTGACTGACCTCTAAATCTTCTTTTGGTAATAAACGCGCACCTTGAGTGACAATAGTAACCTTGCTACCTAAGCGCGCAAAACATTGCGCTAATTCGCAACCGATCGGGCCGCCGCCCATAACAATTAAATTTTTTGGTTGTTCTTTAATATTCCAAATCGTATCAGACGTGTAATGCGCGACTTTATCTAAGTCTTTAATATCCAGCGGCATCGGTGATGCGCCCGTGGCGATAATGATATTACGCGTGGTCAGCGTTTTATTATCAACACGTACTTCCCATGGCGAAATGATGTGTGCTTCGCCTTGAATGCAATCTACGCCTAATGCGGTGTAACGTTCTACCGAATCATGTGGTTCAATTTTTTTGATGATGTCGTGTACGCGCGCGAGGGTTTTAGCAAACGGCGTGTCAACAGTAATGTCTTCTAAACCATAACGACTGGCGTGTTGCATTTGATGACGTAATTTAGCAGTGCGTAATAAAGCTTTAGAAGGCACGCAGCCCGTATTTAAACAGTCACCACCCATTTTATGTTTTTCAATGAGCGCTACTTTGGCGTTAACCGTTGCGGCGATGTAAGCGCTGACTAAGCCAGCAGAGCCTGCGCCAATCACTACGATGTTGTAATCGAATTTTTTTGGTTTTTTAAAGTGACGATAAGCCCGCATGTTTTGCCAGCGGCTAATGCAAAATTTTGCTAACCACGGGAACAGACATAACAGTCCCAATGAAATCCATACGTCGCTGGATACAATGGATTTATGCGTCGTTAAACTCGCTAATTGAGTGCCAGCGTTCACATAAATAATAGTCGCAGCGAGCATACCTAATTGACTCACCCACATAAAAGTCCAGGTTTTAATGCGGGTTATACCCATAACGGGATTGATAATAAAAAATGGAAATAAAGGAATTAAACGCAAGCTAAATAAATACAAAGCACCATCGCGATCTAAGCCTTCATTGATGTTTTTTAAATAACGACCGAAACGCGCTTCTATATTTTCCCGAAATAAAAATCGCGCGCCTAAAAACGCCAAAGTCGCACCAAGAGTAGAGCCAAAAGAAACTATGATGGTGCCGATAGTTACACCAAAAACTGCGCCTGCTAACAAACTTAAAAATCCCGCACCGGGTAATGATAAAGCGGCGGCGGTGAGATAAAAAAAGAAAAATCCACTGATCGCTAAAAAAGGATGGGCGAGATAATAATCTTGAATAACGCTTTGCTGTTGTCGCATGACGGCGATATTGAAGTATTGCCCCAGATCAAAAACATAAAATATTATAATGAGTGAAATAACGATACTTGCAAGTACCCAGCGTTTGGCTTGCATAAAAAATCCTTTTGGAACTTACGAGGTTTTAGTTAGTCGCTGTTTATTTAGTCATTGGTCCAGCGAAATAAACAAGTACCTATAATAATAAATATTAAACTCATGCTGGCTAGCACGGTTAAGTTCAGCCATATTTGAGCAAAGCCAGCACCTTCTAACATGATGGCGCGCGCGGCGTTAACCATATGCGTAAGAGGAAAAACTTGTGATAACCATTGGATAGGCTTAGCAGTGCCTTCTAAAGAAAACCAGACGCCGGAAAACATCATCATCGGCCACAGCGCTAAATTAATTAAACCATTGGCGAGTTCTTCGCTAGCACCTCGCGCAGAAAAACATAAGGCTAATGAAGTCAGTGAAATAGCGCCGAGCGCTGCTACCAGTAATAATAAGAAATGATTGCCGTGCATCGGAAAATCAACAAATATACTAATGCCCGCATAAACAATTACCACGGTAATAAGCGTTAAACCAACGCGCGAAAGAATCTGCGCAATTAAAAATTCAGTCGCTGTTACGGGCGTGGCAGATAAACGTTTTAAGTAACCGGTTTTACGATAACGCACGATGACATAACCAATGCCGAACAAGCACGAAAACATCATGTTCATGGCTAAAACGCCCGGCACTAACCAATCCACATAACCAATCGCTTTGCCTTCGACGTTAATACGTTGGGCTTGATCATTTACTGAGCGTAAAAATAATTGTTCAGCAAAATAACCATTTTTAGAGGTGGGATTTATCCAGTAACGTGCAGGTTGTTGATTAACGTCAATCAGCAAATCGATTTGATGACGTGCAACTTTGGTAATGGATTCGGCTTCGTTAATTTCCGGTACAAAGTCAATAAAACGAGTTTTTTGAAAATTGAAATTATTGCTGCTGACGTCGTGTGGTAAAATCCCGACTTTATACACCGGTTTGTCTTGGTTAGAAAAAGTCAGCGCCAAACCAAAAATCAATAAAAAAGGAAACGCTAAGTTCCAACTAAGACTAGCGCGATCGCGTAAAAATTCTAAATTGCGCGCGCGTAAAATGGCAAGGGTACGTTGAATCATGCTCTGAGTTCCTTGCCGGTCAATTGTAAAAATAAATCTTCTAAGGTGCGCGGTCGCACCATAATTTGATTGAGCGGCACTGCGTGTTGGATCAAGGTTTTAATTGCGTCATCAACGTTATGAACTAACAACTCAACGGCTTCGCCTTTTTCTAATAACGGAAATGGCCAAACCGTGTTTGCATTATTGGTGAAAGCGGTTTTGGGTAATTCGATTACTGTATCACCAAAGTGATGTGACAATAAATCGTTAGGTTTGCCTTCGGCGATAATATTGCCGTGATCCATAATAGCGATGTGTTCACATAACTGGAAAGCTTCTTCCATGTAGTGTGTGGTGAGAATAATGGTTTTTTTTCTTATTTTAATACGGTTCATTAAATCCCAAAAATTACGCCGCGCTTGTGGATCCATGCCCGTCGTAGGTTCATCCATAAAAATAATGTCGGGATCATTAATTAATGCGATGGCGAGCAATAAACGTTGACGTTGTCCGCCGGATAATTTGCGCGCATCGCGATCGAGCAAACTTTGCAAAGAACAATCTTCAATGATTTCAGTGAGCGGCAAAGTGCGCGTATATAAACGATGAAAAAAGTTTAAATGATCACGCACGGTCAGATGATCTTGCAGCGCGGTATTTTGAAATTGAATGCCAGATTCTTCGCGAAAACGGGCGCCGGCGATTTCGCCTTTATATAAGATGCTGCCCGACGTAGGTTTTAAAATGCCTTCTAACATTTCAATGGTCGTGGTTTTGCCCGCGCCGTTAGGGCCTAGCAGTCCAAAACAAATGCCGGGCGGGACGCTAAAACTGATGTCATTGACTGCAACGGTTTCGGGAAATTCTTTGCGTAAATGTTGTACGGCAATAATCGGGTTCATAAATTATCTTTTGCTGATGAAGCGACGCAAATTAAACACTGCGTTGCGGAATAAGTTCGAGTATCTCATTAATTTCACTGCGCAGGCGTGAATGATCACTGATGTCGACATGAATAATATTAAGACTAGCATCGGTCAGAATGCTGGTAGGGATAATGGTTTCCGTACCAAAACCTAAAAATGCCATGCCTAAAGGTAAAGCGTGCGGCAGATTAATGCCCAGGGTTTGTGCGAGTTTATTTTCATGGTCGATTAAAAAAGTAGTGGGGAATTGAAACTGTTTAGCGATGCCTTGGGTGAAAATCGCCGCTTGAGAGCTGATGAAAACTAATTCAATGCCTTGTTCAATGAAGTCTTCTTGTCGCACGGCGAGTTGCTGTAATAGTTTTGTACAAAAAGGGCAGCTGTTGCCGCGATAAAAAATCCATAAAGTATAGTGGCCATAACCGAGCGATGCACTGTTGTAATCAATACCGCGCACATCTTGTAAACTAAAACTCGGTAAGACGTTGCCGACATTGAGCAAGGGCGTTTTTATTGCGGGCAGTGTTACATACCAAAACTCGTAGAGTAGCCAACCTGCAAAAATCATTATTATATAGAGTAGGCTTAAAGTACCGCTGTGATTAAGCGTGGTCATGTTGCCGAAAATGGCGCAGGCGCCCGCGATTAATAACGCCGTAATCACAGGGTTGGAATAACGTTGATTACGTGCGATCGGTGCGAGTTGAATACAAAGAAAAAATAACAATACGGACAATGAACCCAGTAACGCGCCTAGCCAAGCAATATTAAATCCGTCGCGCCATAAATGATGTGCTGCATCTGCACTGATAACACCGTTAGCAAACACGTACAGCGTGATGAAAATAGATTTAAGTGAATGCACCAGAGGATTCCAAAACGACAGTGGGACTGCATGGTAACGAGCCAACTTGCTGAATTCAATCCGCGCTCTGTTCAGGTTCGTCGCGGTGCTTTATTTCGTGGCTTTTCTTTGTTATTACAATGGCGCAGACCCAAATGATTGGCTAAAATCTTGAGGTTAGTTAAATCAAGTGCGTATGGATTTGGGAGGCGCGCTCGGTTTAATGAGATCTAGGGCATAAATAACGTAGCGAGGATGGGCTATGAACAGCAATTATTTGGGCATTGTGAAGTGGTTTAATAACGCTAAAGGTTTTGGTTTTATTGAACCCCAAGAAGGTGGCGAAGATATTTTCGTGCACTTTTCCGCGATTCAATCAGAAGGTTATCGCACCTTAGCGCGCGGTCAAGCAGTCACTTATGATGTAGAGCGAGGCCCTAAAGGTTTGCAAGCATCGAAAGTAGCGATTGATGGCCAAATCGATCAAATCGAGCAAGCGGCTCAGAGCGATAGCGCTGCTAATTAAAGCGGTTAATTACCCGAATTTTTAAAAGTACAGAAAACAGGATAAAGCTGTTTCCTGCGCATTGCTGCGGTTATTGATTTCTTCTGTGCGGACATTATTTTCCGTCAATATATTTCGAAATAGCGTGCGATGTTTTAGCGGCTGCGACAGCGCGCTGCAAAATATGGGACAATTCGGCTCGTTTTATGTTGAGCCGTTGATTGACCAGGAGTAATGCTCGCATGTTAGATGCCTATATATATGATGGTGTACGCACCCCTTTCGGACGCCACGCCGGCGGTTTAGCCGCAGTTCGTTCAGATGATTTATTAACGCACGTCATTAAAACCTTAGCTGCCCGCAATGTTTTTAATCATCAATTGATCGAAGACGTAGTCGTGGGCGTAACGAATCAGGCGGGCGAAGATTGCCGCAATGTGGCGCGGATGGCCGGTTTGATGGCGGGTTTGCCTATTGAAACCGGTGGCGTAACCTTGAATCGTTTATGTGGCAGCAGTATGGCTGCATTATTAGATGCCGCGCGCGCAGTAACCGTTGGCGATGGCGCGTTCTATATAGTAGGCGGCGTAGAATCCATGAGTCGCGCGCCTTTTGTAATGGCAAAAGCGGAGGGCGCTTATAGTCGAAATATGGAAATTTATGATTCCACTATTGGCGCGCGATTTCCGAATCCAGCATTAATCAGCGCGTTTGGTAATGATGCGATGCCGGAAACCGCCGATAACGTCGCTAAAGATTTAAATATTAGTCGTGAAGACAGCGATATATTCGCTGCCGCGTCGCAAGCTAAATATGCTGCGGCGAAAACTCGCGGCTATTTTAAAGATGAAATTGTCCCCGTCGAAGTTTCGCAAGGCCGTAAAAAACCACCTCTCATTATTAGCGAAGACGAACATCCTCGCCCTGAAAGCACGGTCGATAAATTAGCCGCTTTAAAAGCACTTTATGAAGGCGGTGTAGTCACTGCGGGTAACGCTTCGGGCATTAATGATGGTGCCGTCGCTTTATTAATTGGCAGCAAACAAGCCGGTGAAAAAGCGGGTTTAAAACCTCGCGCCCGAATTTTGGCAGGCGCAATTGCCGGCGTGCCACCTCGTGTGATGGGGCTTGGTCCTGTGCCCGCATCTGCAAAAGCACTCGCGCGCGCAGGTTTGTCACTTGCTCAAATGGACGTATTGGAATTGAACGAAGCATTCGCAACCCAAGTCTTGGGTTGTCTTAAATCCATGCAATTACCTTTTAATGATCAACGAGTTAACCCGAATGGCGGGGCGATTGCTATTGGTCATCCATTGGGTGCATCAGGCGCGCGTATTGCGTTGACAGCCTTGCGTCAATTGGAAGCAAGCAAAGGCCGTTATGCGCTAGCGACGATGTGTATCGGTGTTGGTCAAGGTATTGCCACCGTCATTGAGCGCTTAGATTAATCACGAATTAATAAGGCATATTGGTTGTCGAATAAACAGCGACTGTTGATTCAGCAATAGGCAATAGCTTGAAGTTCATAGATTGTCCCATTACTATGGCTGCCACGTGGTGTTCCCATCTTGAACACCGATAGCACTTGGTACTTTCACAGATCGATTTTTAATACCCAATTAAACGTCCATTAGGGGGATGTCCTATGAAATATCTTCAAAACCCATTAAGCGCAGCACTTGCGTTGGCGATGACCGGCTTGATCGGCATGCCAGTAGCACACGCTGCTCTTGATGAAGTCGTAGTAACTGCAGAAAAGCGTGAAACGAAATTGCAAGATACGCCTATTGCCGTCAGTGCTTTTGATGCGAATGCGTTGAAAGAATTATCAGTGGCACAAGTAAGTGACGTGGTTGCGTTTACGCCAAACCTGTCACAAACCAGCGGTCCTACCGGTGGTAACGATGCGTATTTCTTCATTCGCGGCGTAGGCCAAGTCGACAGCAATCCTGCGACTGATCCTGGCGTAGGCATGTATTCTGATGGCGTGTATTTAGGTCGTATGTCCGGCGCCAACTTAGATTCAGTAGATTTAAAACGCATTGAAGTATTGCGCGGTCCACAAGGTACCTTGTTTGGTCGTAATACTATCGGCGGCGCGATTAACGTCGTAACCCAAGATCCTAACTTTGACGGCGTGTCTGGCAAAGCAAGAGTATCAGCGGGTTCACGCAGTTTAATTGGTGTTGATGCGGCAGTGAACTTGCCAATCAGCGAAACCATTGCTGCGCGTATTGTTGCGAATGTTAAACAACAAGATGGTTTTCAAGACATCGTCGGCAGTGATAAACAATTAAGCGCGATCGACAATCAATCAGCTAAAGTTAAATTATTGTGGGAAGCGTCTGATTCGTTTACTGCATTATTAGCAGTAGATGATTTCCAAGGTCGTGGTACTTCAGCATCTACACTGTTGTTGGGATTCAATCCGTATGGTCGTTCACCGTTGTACAAAACCACACAAAATCCCGTTAATTTAACGGTCCCTGCGGCTGATTTAGCAGCTGCGGTAGCCACTAAAATTAGTCCGGATACCGATAGTCATGTATCTATTGATCCCACAAATAACACTGATTCTTCAGGTGCAGCGTTAACTTTAAATTGGGACTTAGACTCATTTGCAGTGAAGTCAATTACCTCGAAGCGTGAATTGGAACAATATGTGACCAATGACTTTGATGGTAGTGCGAATCCTTACTATGACAATTATTTTGCAACAACCCAAGATCAAGTAAGCCAAGAATTTCAATTCAGCGGCTCTACGGATTCGTTAGTTTGGTTAGCTGGTTTATTCTATTACAATGAAAAAGTTGATTATGACAATGCCATTAATAATGGTTCACGGGTAAATGCTTCTAATGTCAATAACAGTTCTAATCCTACTGATAGACGCAATGGTTACGATATCGTGGCTAGTCATCAAGTCTATGATTTAGATATAACGAGCCAAGCTATTTTTGGTCAAGCCACTTATAGTTTCACTGAGGCGTTGAAAGGTACCTTAGGCTTCCGTTACAACCAGGAAGAAAAAGAACAAACCTATAAAATGTTTATTGATAACCGTGATGGTGTAGTTGCATTTAATCCTTTTCAAACACCGCCTGGTTTACCACCTGCAATTGTATACACTTTAGATGCTAGAAATATCTGTGGTCCTAGTAATCCAAACACCGCTACGTGTATTAATTTTGTTCCAACAGATACGGAAGAGTGGACCACTTTTGATCCGAAGTTAGGTTTGGATTATAAGCTTAGCAATGGAGATTTGGCGTATGTAACCTATGCGCAAGGTTTCCGCAGTGGTGGTTTTAATGGTCGTCCTTTTCCTAATGAGTTTGGCCAATGGACTAAACCAAAATCTTACGAACCTGAGAAAGTAGGTACGTTAGAGTTCGGTTATAAAACTCAGTTAGCTGATAATACTATTCGCTTAAATACGGCGGTTTTCTTTAGTAAGTATGAAGACATGCAGGTATTAGTAACGCAAGGCGGTTTCTTTGAAACAGCTAATGCAGGCGAGTCTTCACTCTATGGTTTTGAAGCTGAATTAACTGTTGAGGCTACTGAAGCTTTAAATATTATGGCGGGTCTTGGCTATACCAAAACCAAGTACGATGAGTTAGATAATAGTTCGTTAGTTAGTACTGCTAATGACATTGTGGCTGATCAAGGTATTTCTTATGATGCTGCCTATGCTTTAGCTGAACAATATGGTTTAGACGAAGACGATACCTTTGCTAATACTCCAGAATGGTCCGTTAATATTGGTGGTCAGTACACGTGGATGTTAGCTACAGGCGCTTCTTATAAGTTCCGTGCTGATTATGTATGGCAAGATGACGTTTATTTTCAAGCAGCGAATGCCCCATTCGATTTGCAAGAAGCTTATGGCTTAGTAAATCTACGTGGTGGCTGGGAATCGGCTGAAGGTACCTTGGAAGTAGCAGTTTATGGCAAGAACGTAACTGGAGAAGAGTACTTGACCAATGCTCAAGATGTTATTGGCCAATTAGGTGTTGCAATCGCGCAAGTGAGCGCACCATCTGAATACGGCGTAGAAGCTACTTTTAGTTTCTAATCTGATATCAGAAGTGAAAAAGATAAAGGGCGACTTCGGTCGCCCTTTGTTTTTATAGCGTTAAAAATTTCTATCTAGTAGTTTTTGGAAATTACTGAGCTAAGTCGTCTCTATTTATTTCGTGCTTCCTATTAAAGTCCCGGCAAATAATCACTGTGTTTAGCCATCGTTGTCTCTATGTCCTTTATCAAAGGCGTTATCGTTTTAATGTCGGCATCGGATGCATTAGCCAGTGCTTGTTGTGCATTTTGTAACGTAGCCTGCATTTGTGTGCGTTGTTCGGCGGTGACCGCAGGATTTTGTTGCATCTGTTGCAAGATGTTTTGCATTTGTGCATCTACTGTTTTTTGTTGTCCTTTTAATTGATAAGCGCCATAAGCGGCTAAGGTTCGTTGGATGATCACACTCCAATCTTGTGGATTGTTATAACCATTTTGTTTTAACAGCGTTATGGCTTGTGCTTGATTTTGTGGATTGTTGATTAAGCTGGTGATGTCGTTAGAGTTAATAGCATTCGCCGCAGCAGGAGAGTTTTTGAAATGACTGGCTAATGTATCCAGCGTCCGTAAAGCTTGTTGGATATTGGCAGCGTTAAACTCAGGTCCTGAGTTTTCAGCATAGGCCTGTTGTGTGAACAGAAACAAAAAAATCATTAATATTTTAGTGATATTAGCTAGCAGAGCATGCATGGGGCTATTCCTTGTAGAAACAAAGGGTTATATTGGCTGAAGTGGGTTGCTAACAAGTACACGTGAGCAGCCTAAGTCGATTCTAGTCTCGATCTTGCGCGGTGCAAACATATGGCTTTTGTTTTTAAAAATAAAATTATTTGGATAACGGGTGCTTCAGCCGGTATTGGTTCTGCGTTAGCGGTGCAGCTGAGTCAGAAAGGTGCGCGGTTAATTTTATCGGGACGAGATGAGCAGCGTCTGAAACGCGTAGTGCAAGTGTGTAGTAACCCTGAGCGGCATACCGTTTTGGCGTTTGATTTGGCTGATCCGATGAGTGTGCAGACTGCATTGACGCATGTGATTCAGCAATTTACGTATGTAGATGTATTAATTAATAATGCGGGCGTGAGTCAACGGGCGTTGGCCGCGGATACGCGCTCTAAAACCGATCGTGAGTTGATGGAAATTAACTTCTTCGCGCCGATTGCGTTAACCAAAGGTTTATTACCCATTATGCAAAAGCGCCGCCAGGGATATGTGGTTGCAGTTGCGAGTGTGATGGGCAAAGTTGCGACCCAATATCGCTCGACTTATTCAGCCTCTAAACATGCTTTGTTGGGTTTTATGAATAGTTTGCGTGCCGAAAATGCGGATAAAGGCATAGCGGTTACGGTAGTGTGTCCCGGTTTTGTAAGAACCGGCATGTCAGAAAAAGCGTTAACGGCTGATGGTGATCAACATGGTCATATGGATGAATCGACGGCGCAAGGTATTATGCCGCCAGAATGTGCCGCAGCGATTATTCGTGCCATGCAAAAACAACAACATGAAGTTTTAATTGCTAAAGGCAAACCATTATTTGCGTGGTATTTAAATCGCTTTAGTCCATCCTTAGCGAGAATGTTTGTACAACGTGTCAGAATCGACTGATCAATCATAAATCAGCGGTTCGTTTAAATATTTAAGCTGAAAATATTTCCGTTAAGAAATTTTGCGTACTTTGCCAAGCACGCTCCGCTGCGATTGAATTGTATTGCATCCCGTTTTGAGGTGCATTCGCTGCAGGATTAGTAAAAGCGTGTTGAGTATTGCTGTAAATATGTATTTGCCAATCGGCATTGGCGGTTTTTAATTCTTCGCTAAGTTGCATGACTTGTGATAATGGCGATAAGGGATCTTGATCGCCGTGTAATATTAATATTTTGGCCGTTGAATTAGTCGAAATATTTTGTGGCGCACTTAATAAGCCGTGTGTACAAATGACGCCGTCGACTGTCGCGCCACTGCGCGCTAAATCCAGCACACACATACCACCAAAACAATAACCCAATGCAGCCGTTTTATGCTCATCAACTTCAGCTTGTTGTTTTAGTGTACTGAGTGCGAGACTGATGCGACGCTGTAATAAACTGCGGTCGCTAATAAAAGGTTGCATCAAGGCAGCATTTTCGGCGGGCGATTGACCGCGAATATTTTTGCCGTACATATCTAGCGCAAAACCCACATAACCTAAGGCAGCAAGGGCTTCGGCCTTTTGGCAAAATAAAACATCACGACCGACCCACGCATGTGACACCAAGACACCTGGACGTGGTGTGTTATAGCGATCATCAAATGCAATATAAGCTTCGAGCAAAGTATCGCCATCATAATATTCGACGCTGCGGGTTTTGATAGCCATACTGAATTCCTTATGTGATTTTTATGTATTGTAGCGAGCGGACACATCTTGCTCCAAAAACTATTCTATAGTGGGTTATTTCTGTATCGGCTTTGCTACGGACTTTAGTTATTTTGACGCTGCCGTGGAAATGAAGAAAAAATCAGGAGAAATAATGACGCCGTTGGATGTGAGCTGCATTCCTGCCTTTACGGATAATTATTTGTGGCTACTCACGCAAGCGGGTAATTCACATGCAGTGGTGGTCGATCCAGGCGATGCGACCGTGATTCTAAGTGCACTGCAGGCTCGACGCTTACAGTTAAGCGCGATTTTGGTGACGCATCATCATCGTGATCATGTAGGCGGTATTTTGACTTTACTAGAGCACTATCCGCAGGCAGAAGTGTGGGGACCTTTTAATGAAAATATCCCGGGTCGCAGTCGAGCACTGAAAGGCGGCGAGCAATTATCATTGCCGGGTTTGCCGTTTAGGGTCGCGGTTTTGGCGGTTCCGGGGCATACCTTAGGACATATTGCCTATTTATTCTCGGCGGCCGCTGAAGTACCGCTGTTATTTGGGGGCGACACATTATTTGGAGGTGGTTGTGGTCGGCTTTTTGAGGGCAGCCCTGCGCAAATGCTGGCTTCCTTGACGCAAATTGCCGGATTGCCTGCTGATACCTTAGTTTATTGCGGTCATGAGTACACGGCGGTCAATCTGGCTTTTGCGCAGCATGTGGAACCCGATAATAAAAATCTGCAGCAACGAATTGAACGGGTGCAGGCATTACGGGCTCAAGGTTACGCCACCGTGCCGTTTACGCTGGGTGAAGAATGGGCAACTAACCCTTTTTTACGCGCGGATAGCGCGACCATACGGGCAAGCGCCGAGAAACACGCAGGGCAGCCGTTAACCACGATTTTGGATGTATTTACGCATTTGCGTCACTGGAAGAATCACTTCTGAGTCTTGACGAAGTAATTAGCTTTAAAACCTTAGAAAAAGACCGTTCTTAGTAGTTCCCCAGCAAGATTTGTATTATGCTACGCACCGCTTTACCCCAAACTTATTTTTTTTTGAACATGCTCAATGTGGGAGATTTACAATGAAATTCACTACTTTATTACAAGTATTAGCAGCAACCATGGTATTGGCTTTAGTTGGTTGTAACAAAGAATCAGCTGAAGCACCTGCTGAAGTTCCAGTTGTTGAAGCACCTGTAACTGTAGTAGCACCTGGTGAAGAAGCTGCTGTTACTACTGTTGACGGCGAAACTGCTCCTGTTGTTGAAGCACCTGCAACTGTAGTCGCTCCTGCTGCGTAAGTTTTAAATTTACTGCGGTAAGACTAAAAGCCAAGGCGCAAGCCTTGGCTTTTTTATTGGAATTTAAAAAATAGTGTGGGTGATACCGTACCAGCAGCGCGCTACAATGCCGCACCTATTCTGAGGAGTCTGCAATGGAGTTTTGGAGTCAATACGGTTTATTTGCTTTAAAAGCACTGACTTTTTTAGTGGTATTTATTGTCATGATTGTGGTGATTGTGGCGAGTCGTAGTCGGGATAAAGGCCGAGACGGCAGTATCGAAATTAAACATTTGAACGCGCGCTTTGATGATCTAGGTGACGCAATAAAATATGCCGTACTGGATAAAGCCGCGCTTAAAATTGAGCAAAAAATCGAACATAAAAAACACAAAGCGGAACAAAAAGAAACGGCTAAAGCCCTTAAACTTGCGAGCCAGGCAATAGATAAAGATAAAACCAAAACAGAAAGCGAACTTCAATCGCTGCGTAAACCTTGCGTATTTGTTTTAGATTTTGATGGTGATATACGTGCTAGTGCGGTTGAAGCGTTACGTGAAGAAATTTCCGCTTTGATAGCCGCAGCCGAAAAAAATGATGAAGTAGTGTTGCGCTTAGAAAGCCCGGGCGGCATGGTGCATGCGTATGGTTTAGCATCATCGCAATTACAACGTATTGTAAATCATGGTTTGCATTTGACGATTTGCGTGGACAAAGTAGCTGCAAGCGGCGGTTATATGATGGCGTGTTTAGGTCATCGTATTTTAGCAGCACCGTTTGCGATTTTGGGTTCGATCGGTGTGATGGCGCAATTACCCAATTTTAATCGCTTATTAAAGCGTTATGACGTCGATTATGAATTGTTTACGGCCGGTGATTACAAACGTACCGTCACTATGTTTGGCGAAAATACAGAAAAAGGTCGCAGCAAGTTTCAGCAAGAATTAAATGAAACTCATTTGTTATTTAAACAGTTTGTTTTGGAGCATCGTCCCCAATTAAATATCGAGCAGGTGGCTACCGGTGAAATCTGGTTTGGTTCGCAAGCGATCGCGCAAGGTTTGATCGACGAGTTAATGACCAGTGATGAATATATTCAAAAACGTTGTGCTACTGCAGAAGTTTATGCGGTGAGTTATGAAATTAAAAAATCTTTCAGTGACCGTTTAAGTTTAAGCCTACAAACGGCGGCGGATGGTTTATTAATGAAATGGTTGGAGCGTGGTTCAAGCCGCGTTGATTATCAATAATTGAACAGGGAAAGTCCTGAAATCCATCCCTAACACCGAAGTATTAGGGATGTGGGAGGATTTCAGGTTTCCTGGGAGACACGGTTAACAGGGCGGTTGAAAAAAAGCACCGAACCTTATGGAATCGACACGTGTGGCGCTGCCAATTCCTTAAAAACAAATTGACTATAATCACTCGTCCTAACTCAATTTAATCTAGCCTAACTTAGTGGCGTAGCTCGCGTGGCGGCACAACACTGAGTTATCTATACACAGCAAATTTCTTGCCAATATCTACAACCCCTTTGTGCCTTGATTTTGTTGATGTTCTGCTTGTTATGCCTATCAGCGCTTTCCTAGAATCTGTCAGGTCCGTGGAAATTTCGTCACTTGGATGATTCATGGGGTAATTCACCGGGGTTATTATTTTGACGGATAGAGAAATATTCTTGATGATGGGTGCTGGTTGTTAAGCATGTTATAAAACCTCAGGCCGAATTTTCTAATCGCCATTGGGATTATTGGGGAGTTAGTGTAATGCAGAAAATAAAAATGATTTGTGGGATAGTGTTGATCAGTCTTTGTGTGATCAATCCCGCCGTTGCCGCAGTGCAATTAACGGCTGCTAAAAGTGCCAAATTACAAAAAGCCCATGAAGTCGCACTGCGGGTTCGTGATAAAACAGGCGATGTATCGGCGGCTATTAGTACTTTACAAGAAGCCGGAATTGCAGATGTATTAACGGTAATACCACCGGCTTATGAACCGGCGGCTTATCAGAAATTACTCCACGATTATGCCTATATGTTATTGCAGCGCGATGATCGATATTTAGAGGCTGCTGATTTATTTAAAAGAGTCATCCTTTTAAATCCAGAATACCACACTGCCTATTTAGGTTTGGGTGATGTTTATTATAAAGCAGAGCTCAAAAAACCGAATCCTCAAAACCGCGTAGCGTATACACAAGCGTATCAGCAATATGCAGCGTTAGTTCGTAAGAAAAAAATCAAAACCGTACTGCCACTGCGAGTGGCAGCTAGTATTTATGGTGCGGCGGTTAACGATGTTTGTGATATGAGTAAATATTTAATTCATAATAATTTAAATTATGATTTTGAAAATTTATTCGATCCTGTTTTAAAAACAGAAGCGGTACCTGCAAAAAGCTTAGTAGGCGTCGTAAAGCACCCTATGTTTCATAATATGCTAGAAAAAGCCCAAGGCTCTATTGCTTATAGCCGAATTGATTTGGATAACGATGGCTCTTTAGAAGAGCATTATGCGAGTCGTTCATCTGTTGATAACTGCAAACGTCATGTATTCGTAAAAATAGCTAATGATGTTAGCAGTGTTTTAAATAATGCTTTGTTAGATCGTTATATGCAGCCAGGACAGTTATGTGGCGAGGCTGATTTGCAATTATTGCGCTTTAATGACCGAAATTATTTGCTAGAGAAAATCCCCGATGCGCGGCGCTCGTATGTTATTAAGATTTATGATTTCAAAAAAGATGGTGGTTATCAACAGCGTTGTGAAGTTGCGCCGCAAACAAGTGTAGAGTTACAAGTCTCTACTGATTGTAACGCAGCGGTTTGTAATAGTTTGTTGTCTGGCATTGATGCAGCGGTACAAAAGCAGGGCCAAGTAGGCGATGAAAAAGAAGTCGCGGATGCGGGTACTTTGCGTTTTGCAGTGCCACAAAATCAAATGTCCTTATACGAGCCTTATATACAAAGTCCTTTTTTGTATAAGGCAGACATTGATAATGATGGTAAAGATGAAATCATTGCGCGGCTTTGGCAAGAAACAGCGCAAGGAAAACGTTATAGCTATCGTTTATTTAAGCAAAATCCACAACAACTTTGGCAGCCGTATGTATTTCCTGTTATAGCGGGGGATGAAGGCATTAAAGCTGATGAGTGGTTTTTTGTGCATAGCGAAACTGGACAGCAATATATAGTGACCTATGGCGTATTCCAGTATCCGGAAACAGGCCAGCGTGAATATCGTTTACGTGTGTATTGGCTAACGCCGAATGGTAATCAATATTTAGGCACGGTGAAGACACGTAAATAATAATAAATGAATATAAAAAATGGCCGGTTACCCCGGCCATTTTTTATTTACTCTCGGTTATTAATTAACCACAGGCGGTTGGTGATTAAGAGGATGCGTGCCGAGCGCATCATACGCAAAGTCATCAACCGCGATAATGTTTTCCATAATGCGCTGGTCGTAATCTTTTAATTGCTGCGCTTCTTGATTGTTAATCACTCCTGCTGTTTGTGCTGCCGTAATTTGACCGGCACCTGCAAGATTGGTGATCGTGCCATTTTTAACCGCATCACGAATTTTTTTATGCAGGCCAACTAATGCCTCCGTTTCAATCAGTAAGTTATTTAATTCACCTACTGGATTATTTGGATTTGCGGTTGCGTACATACCGTGTGTAAGTCGATCACGCGACGCGCTAGTTTTGGTAATTAATTCCGCAACGCTAATACTTAAACGATCCAGCGGCAACGTTTGACGACGACCTAACGGGAAGGCGAGCCAACGTAATTTCCAAACAAGAGGTCTAAATACCGGCAAATTTAATAATAGTTGATCTAATTGCTCTTCAAATTGATACAGCAAATGATCGCAAGCCCAACGTACAATCGGTAGGTCTTCTTGATGCGAGCCTTGGTCAGCATAATGTTTTAAAACCATGGATGTCAGATACAAGCTGCTCAACATATCGCCTAAGCGCGCAGATAACATCTCACGAAATTTCAGTGAACCACCGAGCAAGCCCATGCACATATCTGCTGTTAGTGCAAAAACCGCAGAGTAGCGTTCAAGTTTTTGATAATAACGACGGGTCGCATCACTAAAAGGTACTTGTGCAAGACGAGCATTCGTTAAACCAAGCGCGAGCGCGCGTACACCATTGCTGAAAACACCGCCAACATGTGCAATTAAGCATTCATCGAAATTACGTAAACCTTCCGCACCGCCCATTTGGAAAGCTTGCATCTCTTTGAATATATAAGGATGACAACGAATGGCGCCTTGACCAAAAATAATTAAACTGCGCGTTAAAATATTCGCACCTTCGACGGTGATGGCAACAGGAATAATTTCATAGCCCCAACTTAAATAATTTTTTGGACCTTTCATTGCACCTTTGCCACCGTGAATATCCATGGCATGGTTACAAATTTTGCGGCCAAGTTCGGTGCAATGATATTTTAAAATAGCCGATGGCACGGAAGGTTCTGCACCATGTGCAATCGCGGTGGTAGTACAAGAAACAGCTGCATCAATAATATAGGTGTACGCTGCCATTGTCGCCAATGCTTCTTGCACACCTTCAAATTTTGCAATCGGTACATTAAATTGTTGACGAATGCGTGTGTAAGCACCCGTCGCGGCAACGGCGCGTTTGGAGCCGGATAACGCTAACGACGGTAATGACACGGATCGACCTACCGATAAACATTCCACCAACATGCGCCAGCCTTTGCCTGCCATGTTCATGCCACCAATAATATAATCGAGTGGAATAAATACATCATGACCGTGAATAGGTCCGTTTAAAAATGGCGCACCCACCGGAAAATGACGACGACCAATGTCGATGCCGGGCGTTTTACGTGGAATAAGTGCGCACGTAATGCCATAACTTTCTTGTGCGCCCACTAAATGTTCTGGATCATATAATTTAAATGCTAAACCAATCACAGTCGCAACGGGTGCGAGTGTTATGTAGCGTTTACTAAAATTTAATTTAACGCCGATAATTTCTTTGCCTTCAAACATCCCTTTGCAAATCACACCTGTATCAGTGATTGCGCTTGCATCCGAACCCGCTCGCGGTGAAGTTAAACCAAAACAAGGTATTTCTTGACCAATTGATAAGCGCGGTAGGTAATGATCTTTTTGAGCTTGGGTGCCATATTTCATTAACAATTCTCCCGGCCCTAACGAGTTAGGTACGGTGATGTAATTACCGGCGATATAATTTACGTTGGCGACTTTAGTTAAGACGCGTGATTGTGCGTACGCAGAAAATTCTAAACCGCCGTAACTTTTGGGAATAATCATCGCTAGAAATTTATTCTTATGAATAAATTCGTAAACATCTTTCGGTAAATCGGCGTACTCATAGCTGAATTGCCAATCATTGAGCATGCTGCATAACTGTTCAACTGGGCCATCTAAAAATGCTTGTTCATCAGGGCGTAAATTAGGCGAGGGTGCATTTTTTAAACGCAACCAATTCGGTTTGCCGCTGAATAACTCACCTTCAAACCAAACGCTACCTGCTTCTAAAGCTTCACGTTCGGTATTGGACATATGCGGCATGGCTTTTTTAAGAATATGAAAAGCGGGTCGACTGAGTAGCTGGCGACGTAGCGGTGTAATACTAAGGAATATAAAAAAGGCTGCGGTAATAAATAGTATGACAGCAAGCACGTCGAAGCGTTGACCACTAATAAAGTAACTCGCGGCTAAGGCAACAAATATCGCAGTATTCAATTTTAATGGACTGCGCCAGTAAGCTAATCCCAAGATTAGGCCAATAAAAAGCAACCACCACGTGACGAGAATCATGACAATATTCCTTAATTCATTATGAAGCTATTAATTGCGAAAGGTTTGCAACAGTGTGTCGGCGACCGTTACTCGGAAAACTTTACCTGCTTCTGCAGTATATTGCCATATTCTATTTATAACTAAAGCATAGGAAAGATTCGCCGTTATCAGTATTACTTTAATCGCACACGACGCAAACGCACATTTTAGGAAGGCTAGGCAAAAGTCGTGCAGATTAAGGTCAAAGATCATAACTTTTTGGTCAGCTTAGCGCTTAAAGGAAATCTTAGTGTCGCCGATAAGCTCGCATAGACCACAGTTAGACAATCTTATCCACCAGGCAGGGACGCCAAAGCAGCATGGACGACAAGCAAACAATCAGAGTTTTGCATCTTGAAGATACGCGGATGGATCAAATATTGATTCGTAGCTATCTGCAAAATTCCGTATTGCATAATTATATTGTTACCACCATGGATAATCTTAAAGATGCCTGTGCTGATACGGCTGACTATGAAGTCATGTTAGTGGATTTATCGTTGGTTGATTCTGATGGCATGGAAACTATTCAACGTTTACGCGCAAGATTCAAACATAGGCCAATGGTAGTGTTAACCGCTGCCGACAGCGAAGCAATCGGCGTTGAAGCAATTAATACTGGCGCGCAAGACTATCTTATAAAAAGCGCCGTGAGTCCGGATTTATTGTCACGCGTTTTAGTGTCAGCGATTGGTCGTAAACGTTCTGAAGATGAATTGGTAATATCGCAAGAGCGCTTAGGTTATGCCATGCAAGGCAGCGGTGATGGCGTTATTGACTGGAATTTAATCACAAACGCTACATATCACAGTCGTCCGTGGCAAATCCTTTTGGGTTATGCAGAAGGTGAAATGGGCAATGCCTATGAAGATTGGTTAAATTCGGTTAACGAGCAAGATCGACCGCTTGTTGCTGAAAGATTGCAAGGACATTTAGAGGGTCGCTTGCCATCTTATGAAGTTGATTTTCGAATGAAGCATAAAAATGGCTCAGTTGTGTGGATGTCGGTACGTGGCCGCGTGGTGGAATATACGGAAGATAACAAACCTGCGCGATTAGTGGGTGTGCATAGCGAAATAACAGAACGTAAAGAACACGAACAAATTTATAAAACGCTTTATGAGGTAACCACCGACCCTAATTTTACGACAGATGAAAAAATTCAAAAAATAATTGAACAGGCGTGTTTATTTATGAATACGCCGATAGCCGTAGTCGGAAAAGTAACCGGCACTATTTATGAGGTGGTATATGCTTTAACCGAGGATGGTGTAAAAATAGGGGATCGGCGCAATTTAGAAGATACGTATAATTATAATACTTTAAAAGATAACGATATTAAGATGTATCACAATGTAGCCGAAACCGAAATTGCGGACAAACCCTGTTATAAAAAATTTCCGTTCAACACGTACTTGGCATCACCGCTGATTGTTAATGAAAAACGTTATGGAACTTTAGGCTTCTTTGATGTTAAAGCGAGAAACAGACCTTTTAATGCGGAAGAAAAAAACTTTGTACGCATGGTTACTCAATGGATCGGTCATCACTTATCTCACCAAGAATTTTTAGCGGCGCAAAAAAGTTTAGAGCAATCACAAAAACTAGAATCAATAGGTCAATTGGCTGCAGGTGTGGCGCACGAAATTAATACGCCAATTCAATTTGTTGGCGACAATATCCAGTTTTTGCGAGATGGCATTACTGATGTGCAAAAATTATTGAGTGTTTATGATGATTTAATGGGCAGCTCAAATCAGGATTTTGTAAGTAATAGTTTTTCCAATGCGGTAGTGGAAACCAAAAAGAAAATAGATTTAGAGTATTTGTTAGAAGAAATGCCAAAAGCTGCTGAGCAAGCCTTAGAAGGGGTCAGTCGGGTAAGTGAAATAGTAAAAGCAATGAAGCAGTTCTCGCATCCAGGCTCAGGTGAAAAAGAATTCGTTGATTTGAATCAATGTATAGAAAACACCATCGTCGTTTCGCGAAATGAATGGAAATACGTGGCTGATCTTGAAACGCATCTTGATCCGGCATTACCTAAAGTTAAATGTTTCCCCGGCGAGTTTAATCAAACCATATTAAACATGATCGTGAATGCAGCGCATGCTGTTAGTGATGTGAATAAAGCGACTGGCCGCGAGCGCGGCACTATTACTATTACTACGCATGCGTTGGATGCTGAATATATTGAAGTCTTGGTTGTAGACACTGGCGCCGGCATTTCCGCTGATAATTTAACGAAAGTTTTTGATCCGTTTTTTACCACCAAAGAAGTAGGTAAGGGTACGGGTCAAGGTTTGGCCATCGCCTACTCCGTTATTGTAGATAAACATGCTGGTCGCTTAAGTGTCGAAAGTGTGGTTGGGCAAGGTACTACTTTCCATATTGTGTTACCTATTAATTCTGCTGATCCGATAGAAAAATAAAGAAGCTCATATGAAAAAACGCGTGTTATTCGTAGATGATGAAGAAAATATTCTAAGCGGCTTGCAACGTATGCTGCGACCTTATCGTGAAGAATGGGATATTGAATTTGCTTCATCTGGGCAAGAAGCATTAGCTAAATTAGCGCAAAGTAATTTTGATTGTATTGTGTCAGATATGCGCATGCCCGGTATGAATGGCGCCGTATTATTAGAAGAAGTTCATAAGCGTTCTCCTAATATGGTGCGATTTATTTTATCTGGTCATGCTGATATGGAACCCATTATGCAAGCCTTGCCGGTGACGCATCAATTTTTGGCGAAACCCTGTGCACCCGAAAAACTGGTTGAAGCTATTCGGCGTGCATGTGATCTGCACAATATGATTGAAGATGCAGGCTTGCGGAAAATTGTCGGTACAGTAGAAGCCTTGCCCGCAAGACCGATGATCTATGCAGAAATTGCACGTCAATTAGCTGATCCGAATTGTGAAATAGAAGTCATCGCAAATGTTATAGAACAAGACATTGCCATTACCACTAAGCTACTTAAAGTAGTTAATAGTGCATTTTTTGGTTTGCCTCGTAATATTTCTGATGTGCAAGAAGCAGTTTCATATCTAGGCTTAGGCACTGTTAAAAGTTTAGTGTTATCTGAAGAAATGGCTAAATGTTTTTCGATTGGTAATAAAGTGCCGGGTTTTTCGATTGATTACGAACAAATCTTAGGTGTGCAAGTTGCCAATGTTGCTAAAAAATTAATTAAAGAGAAAAAACCATCTGAAGATGCGTTTATGGCGGGCATGTTGCATCGTGTAGGTCGTTTGATCTTAGCGCAGCATGCGCCCGATAAATTAATCGAAATTCAAAAATTAGAAACACAAAACCAGCAACGCGATGCAGCGGAGATTGCTGTATTAGGCAATCGTAGCGGGCATGTAGGCGCGTATTTATTGGGTTTGTGGGGCTTGCCTTATCCGGTAGTGGAAGGTGTTGCTCATCAATGTTGTCCTTGGGAAGTTACGCATGAAGGTTTTCAAGTGTTAGATGCCTTGTATGTTGCAATCTGTTTGGTGGGCGATAAAAACGGCGCGCCAATTAAATTGGATGAAGGGTATTTGGATAAATTAGGTGTGAAAAATAAATTACCAGAATGGCGTGAGATTGCAGCGAAAGTAATGGGTGGCGAATCATGAGTGAAGTAGAGTTAGCTAAAATATTATGTGTTGATGATGAGCCTAATGTATTGGCTGGTTTAAAGCGCCAGTTGCGTAATAAGTTTGATGTGCACACTGCAGAAAGCGGCGCAGAAGGATTAAAGTTGCTGCGCGAGAACGGCCCTTTTCCGGTGGTTGTGTCAGATATGCGTATGCCGCAAATGAATGGTGCAGAATTCTTATCTAAAGTGCGACAACATTTTCCTCATACCGTGCGGATATTATTGACCGGACAATCTGATATGGAATCAGCGGTGTCAGCGGTTAACGAAGGACAAATTTTTCGTTTCTTAACTAAGCCTTGCCCCCCAGAATTTTTTCTAGAAGTGTTAACTACTGCTGTTGAACAAAATCGCTTAGCCACGGTTGAAAAAGAATTATTGGAAAAAACCTTATTTGGTAGCGTTAAAGTTTTAACCGATGTTTTAAGTTTGGTAAATCCCGCTGCCTTTAGTCGTAGTTCTAGAATTCGTCATTATGTTCGACATGGCATGAACAAACTAGACGTTAAAAATAAATGGCAGTTTGAATTAGCCGCCATGTTGTCGCAGTTGGGTTGCGTCACTATGCCGGCAGATATTTTAGCCAAGGTTTACGCTGATCAAGCACTGAGTCCGCAAGAGCGAGAAAGTTATGCGGGACATCCTGCGGTTGCGCATGATTTAATTATTAAAATACCGCGTTTAAAAGCGGTGGCTAGTATGATTAAAAATCAAGCCGACAATGTGGGAGCGCATGAAAATACGCCACTAGAAAAATTAGATGCAGTTGTATTGGGCGCGCAATTGTTGAAATTATCTGAAATATTAGATGCCAGCGAAGTGCGGGGCAAATCTATTCAAACCACGTTGAACGAATTAAAAAGTAAAGCCAGCATTTATCATCCTGCTTTAGTGGCTTTGTATGCAGATGTTAAAGCCGCCGATGATACGGCAGGCATACGTAAAATGGTGACGGTAGGTGAATTAACGTTAAATATGACGACTGATGAAAATATTGTAACAACGAACGATGCTTTAGTAGTGCCGAAAGGCCAAGAAGTTACAGAAGCGATGTTGGCGCGTTTAAAAGTTATGGCAGCTAATAACGTGATTAAGCAACCCTTTCGTGTCATTGTGCGATGAGAGCGTCGGTATGATAAGTACAGCTAGAATTTTATTAGTAGATGATGAGCCTATGGTGCTGCAGGCTTTGACGCGCCAGTTAAGAAAACATTTTACCGTGTTTTCCGCTGTCAGCGGCGCAGAAGGTTTAGCATTGTTGGCACGCGAAGGCGAAATGGATGTGATTGTGTCGGATATGCGGATGCCGCAAATGAGTGGGGCGGAATTTTTAACGGCTTGTCGTGTGTTATATCCAGAAACGCCTCGTGTATTGTTAACAGGTCATGCGGAAATTGAAGCGGCTATTGCGGTGGTAAATGAGGGGCAAATTTTTCGTTATCTAATGAAGCCTTGTGAAGAAAATGAATTGATCAATGCATTGGAAGCTGCAGTGACAAAACGTCAACAACGACTACAAGATATTGCGCAAATCCGTAATGCCCGTACGCAAGTAGATGCGGCTCAACATGCCACGGCAGCACATTATCAAGATAGTAATTTAGGTGTTACAAATTATGAAGGTTTTGCGATAGCGGTTAAGGATTTATTGCAAAAAACGCATGAGCATGGCGAACAGGCAAGTTTTATATTATTTACACCGAGCAATTTTAAGAAATTAAAAAATAGCGCAGCAGAATCTTTAGTGAATCGAGCTGTTAAACTGATGGTGGAATTAATTCGACATTTAAGTCCTCGTTCGGCACGGCTTTACAGTGTTGCTGAAGCGGAGATTGTGATTGTTTTGCCGAATACCGAAGTGCAGCAGGCAGTAGATTTTGCACGGCGTGTCAGTGAACAATTTAATGGCCTCGCTATAACCACGAATAATGGCGCGCAGCTAGTAGGTTTAGGGTTTGGAGTAGTGGATATACATTCGATTGAAGTTGTTGCCACTGCAGCCGATATCTTAGAAAGCTTGCACCAAGATGAACAAACACGTGAAATGTTACGTGCAAATCAATTGGATTAAATGTTAATGAAAAGTTTTTGGGAATGGTGATGCAAGCGTCGCAAGGAGGCGACAACGGGCCCTGCGGGGCCCGTTGATTTTTAGGCGCCGATAAACTTTCGGCAAATTCCTAGTAAATTTCGGTCAAATTCATTATCGGAAAATACGAGCTAAATATTCCCCGTGTTGCTCGAAACCCGTTAAAATGCGGCCTCTTGCTCGTTATTATACGGTGATCTTTATGTCGGTTTTACCTATGCATGTACAAGCTTTATTTAAACCCATTGGGTTTATTGCAGTTTGTACCACGATTTTGGCGGGCTGCATCAACACCGGTCAATTAGCAGATGGTTTTGCTAACAGCATGTTGGCGCAACGAGATCCTGTTTTAGTACGCGATGGTGCGCCAGCTTATTTATTGTTGATTGATGGGTTAATTCATAACGATCCGCAAAATAGTGATACTTTGTTAGCGGGTTCGCGTTTATACGGTGCGTATGCTGGGTCATTTGTCGATGATCCCTTGCGCGCACAAATCATGGCTCACAAAGCGCGGGACTATGCACAACGCGCTTTATGTATTGAGCAAAAAGAATTCTGTAAATCGTTGAATGCGCCATTGCCTGAATATCAAATGGCACTCACCTTATTAAATAAAAAATCCTTGCCGAGTTTATATGCACATGCAACCGCATGGGCAGGTTGGATTCAAGCAAACACCGGCGATTGGCAAGCTTTGATTGATTTGCCGAAGGTTGAAGCGAGTTTTCAGCGCATTGTTGAACTTGACGACGAATATGATCATGGCCAACCTTATTTATATTTAGGCGTATTGGCGAGCGCAAGACCGGCTATGTTAGGTGGCAATCCTGAGCAGGGTCGAATTTATTTCGAAAAAGTCATCACACTTTCACAAAATCGTAATTTAATGGCCAAAACACTGTATGCGAAGTTTTACGCACGCGGTGTATTTGATCAGGCTTTGCATGATCGTTTGTTGAATGAGGTTATTGCTGCTAATCCAGAAGCGCCGGGCTTTACTTTGATGAATGTTCTCGCGCAACAGCAAGCTAAAGTGCTGCTGGACGAGTCAGCTAATTATTTTTAATCAGCTATTATTTCGGTAATAGTGTGTTGGTTTTTTCAAGCGATAAAAAAGCGAGAATAAAAAATGTTTAAAAAAATAAATATGTTGCTATTAGCATTCAGCGTATTGTCCAGCCTTGTATCGTTTGATGTATTAGCGCAAGGACAAGTACTGAAGATGGCCACGGTCGCACCTGAAGGCACAACGTGGGTGCGTGAAATGCGCGTCGGTGCGGAAGCCGTGGCTAAGGAAACACAAAATCGCGTTACGTTTAAATTTTATGCGGGCGGGGTTATGGGAAATGATCAAGCCGTATTACGTAAAATTAAATTAGGCCAATTACATGGTGGCGCAGTAACGTCGGGCGCATTGACAGATGTTTATGATGGTGCGGCTTTATACAGCGTGCCGTTTCAAATGCGTAATATGCAAGAAATAACCCAAATTCGTAAAACATTAGATGTGAAAATAGAAGCGGGTTTACTTAAGCAAGGTTTTGTGACTTTGGGTACAAGTGATGGTGGCTTCGCCTATTTATTTTCGCAGCATCCGGTGCGTAGCAAAGCGGATTTAGCAGGTCGAAAAGTGTGGGCGCCTCAAGGCGATGAAATTGCCCGCGCAGTATTAGAAAAAGTCGGCGTTACACCCGTGTTGTTACCTATTTCGGATGCGTACACTGCACTGCAAACAGGTTTGGCTGATACTATTATTGCAACACCTACTGGCATGATCGCGTTTCAATGGCATACGCGAGTTAAATATTTTATTAATGACCCCGTTGCTTTTACAGCGGGTATGATTGTTTTAGATCAGCGTGTATTTAATAAATTGTCGGCAACAGATCAAGCGATTGTAAAAAAACATATGTCGGCGGCATTTCAACGTTTGAATAAAATCAATTCTGCGGAGGATGCAAATGCCTTAGCCGCATTAGCTAAAAATGGTATCGTCACTATTAACCCTGATCAAGAAGTCCGTAATCATTGGTATCATGCTGCAGACACTGTCTTGGCTGATTTTTCGGCCCGCGGTTTGCTGAATGCCGCACTGTATAACGACATGCGAAAGACCCTCAATAATTTCCGCAAACAATAATTATTGATCATCTTATTTATGTATTTTCTTCGTTTGATAAATTTTTCAAAACCTTATGCGCAAGGTGTGGCTAAGCATTGGGCACAGTTAGAAAATGCGTTGCTGGTGTTGCTTTTATTAGGTTCTATTGTGTTAGCAAATGCACAAATAATAATGCGTAATTTTTTTGATGAAAGTTTTAGTTGGGCAGACCCCGTATTGCGAATTGCTGTCTTATGGTTAGGCATGGTCGGCGCGATGGTCGCGACCCGTGAGCATAAACAAATCAATGTGGATTTATTAGCTCGGTATCTGCAAGGCGCGTGGCGCGATTTAGTCATGAGCGCAGCCGCACTTATTTCGGCGGCCATCGCGTTAGTGCTGGCGATTGCGAGTGGACGTTTTGTACAGTTTGACATGGAGTCGGGGCTAAATTTATTTGCTCATGTGCCCAATTGGACGATAGCTTTAGTCTTGCCGGTAGCTTTTGCTGTCATTGCATGGCGTTATTTTCTGCAAGCAATAGAATATGGATCGAGTAGCTTTTCACAGTGGCGTATGCGAGTGCGCTAATGTTGATGCTCATTATATTATTGCTATTAATTTTCCTGGGCGTGCCGTTATTTGCCGTCATTGGCTTGAGTGCTATTTGGGGATTTTTGCAACAGGATGTTGATTTAATTGTTATTGCGATAGAAATATATCGTTTAGTAGATATGCCGGTGTTGATCGCAGTGCCTTTATTTACTTTTGCTGGTTATGTGTTGGGTGAAAGTAATGCTGCGGCGCGTTTAGTAAAATTATCGGATGCGCTGTTGGGTCGTTTGCCGGGCGGTTTACCTATTGTCGCTATTATTACCTGCGCTTTATTAACGGCGTTTACGGGTGCATCGGGTGTTACGATTGTGGCGTTAGGTGCATTGTTGTATCCGGCTTTACGACAAGCAGGTTACAAAGAACGTTTTAGTTTAGGTTTATTAACGAGCTCAGGTTCCTTGGGTTTGTTATTCGCACCTTCTTTGCCTTTAATTTTGTATGGTGTCGTCGCGCAACAAGTATCACAAGAAATACCGGTCAATATTGATGACTTGTTTATCGCTGGCATTTTGCCTGGCCTCTTAATGTTAATTGTGTTGTCTGTTTATAGTATGTTTGTTAGTCGAGAATTACCGTTAGCCACTTTCACCGTTGATGCAGGAAAACCCACCGTCTCACGTTCCCGCCAAATAACATCAGCTTTAAAAGAAGCTATTTGGGAATTGCCTTTGCCGTTTGTAGTGCTAGGCGGAATTTATGGCGGTTATTTTGCAATTTCTGAAGCAGCGGCTATCACCGCTATGTACGTTTTTGTTGTAGAGGTTTTTATTCGTCGAGAAGTTAGTTGGCGTAATCTGCCGCTTATTATTAAAGACTCTATGATGTTAGTCGGTGCGATCTTAGTGATTTTAGGCGCTTCACTGGCATCGACGAATTATTTAATCGATGCAGGTGTGCCGCAACAAATCTTTGAAATTATTCATAAGCACATTGATGATAAGTGGACGTTTTTAATCGCGCTTAATATATTCTTACTTGTCTTAGGCATGATGCTAGATATTTTTTCGGCCATTGTAATTATGATTCCGATTATCTTGCCAGTAGCTTTAGGTTACGGCGTGCATCCTGTGCATTTAGGAATTATTTTTTTGGCAAATATGCAAATCGGTTACTTCACCCCTCCAGTCGGGATGAACTTGTTTATTGCCAGCTATCGTTTTAATAAACCCATTTTAACCTTGTGTTATGCCGCAATACCTTTTTTCTTATTGTTAATGTTATGCGTGCTTATTATTACGTATTGGCCCGCACTCAGTTTAGGTTTATTAGATACGCCAGTTGTAGCGCCTTAATAATAAATACGTCCTCTTTATTGTTGCCAAGGAAAATCTATGGCTAATTTTATTGTGATCACCCGTGCCGGCCCTGTGCTTCACCTCACGATTAATCGTCCTGATAAAAAAAATGCTTTAACGCAGGCTATGTATGCTGAATTAGCGGATCAATTAGACAGCAGTGATCGTGATCCCACCATACGCATAGTGACTTTGACCGGCGCTGGAGATTATTTTTCTAGCGGCAATGATGTGCATGATTTTGATGCATTCATTGGATTTGATGACACCACTCCCGTAGTGCGTTTTATTAAAGCCATTGCAAATTGTCGCAAACCTATAGTGGCTATAGTGAATGGCCCTGCCATTGGTATTGGTTTTACGCTGTTATTACATTGCGATTTGGTATATGCCGCCGATACAGTCTTTTTTAATGCACCTTTTACTACGTTAGGTTTATGTCCAGAAGCAGGTTCTAGTTATTGGTTGCCTTTATTGGCGGGTTATCAGCGTGCAGCAGAAATTTTATTATTAGCTGAACGTTTTGATGCGCAGATGGCAGTGGAATTAGGCTTGGTAAATAAAGTTTGTAAAGCCACGGAATTGCAATCTACAGTGGATGCGGTATTAACACGTTTGCGTGAATTACCGATTGATGGTTTATTAACAGTTAAACGTTTAATGAAACAAGCTCATCGAAAATCTGTTGAACAAACTATTCAAGCTGAATTACAAGAATTTGCTTGGTTGCTACAAGGCGAGGCCTTCGCTGAAGCATTTGCGGCCTTTAATGAAAAGCGCAAACCTATTTTTCATACCGATTAAGCGTGCTCAAACACATGCAACAAATGCGTGTAATAGAAATTAAAGTGCCGCTTGATAAAAGCGCACCGCGGCCTCCCGAAATATTACAACTCGCACAACGACCGCAACCTATACCGGCTGCTCACGAAGTATTAATTGAGGTTATTGCTGCCGGCATTAATCGCCCCGATATTTTGCAGCGCAAAGGTTTGTATCCGGTTCCTGCGGGTGCTTCGGATGTGCCAGGTTTAGAAGTTGCGGGTTATATAAAGACGGTGGGTGCAGAAGTTACGCAATTTAAAATAGGCGATGCAGTCTGTGCCTTGTGTAATGGCGGCGGGTACGCCGAATATGTTTGTGTACCAGCGGGACAATGTTTACCTAAACCAACGGCTTTGAGTTGGGCGCAAGCCGCGGCTTTGCCGGAAACATTTTTCACTGTTTGGAGTAATTTATTTTTGCGCGGACAATTACAAGCGGGCGAAACAGTGTTAATTCATGGCGGGTCTAGTGGCATTGGCACTACAGCAATTATGTTAAGCCGTTATTTTGGCGCACGCGTTATCACGACAGTAGGAAGTGACGCGAAAGCGCAGGCATGTAAAGCATTGGGTGCAGAAACTATTAATTATAAACAAGATGATTTCCACACTGAAGTTATGCGCTTGACGGAAAATAAAGGTGTTGATGTTATTTTGGATATAGTCGGCGCGGAATATTTTAATAAAAATATAAATTGTTTGGCAGAAGAGGGGCGTTTGGTATTGTTAGCCCTACCTTCGGGTGCCAAAACTGAATTAGACATGAGTAAAATTTTATTTAAACGTTTAAAAATAATGGGTTCAACCTTACGCCCGCAAAGCAATGAAAAAAAAGCCGCCATTGCACGTAGCTTATATGAACATGTGTGGCCCATTTTAGAGCAAGCAAAATGTTTGCCGATCGTGCATGCCGCATATCCTTTGGTTGCCGCCGCTGAAGCGCATCACATGCTGGAAAGCAGCGCACATATTGGCAAGCTGGTATTGAATGTTAAGCAATGATGATAATTAGTACAGAGTAGGAAGAGATTTATGTCACTAAGTATGCAAGCCATGGTTTGTACGGCGTATGGTGCGCCAGAAGTACTAAAGCGCCAAACAGTGCCAGTGCCGATACCCGAAATTAACCAAGTTGTCATCAAGGTTCATGTAGCTGCTATTAACCCTGGTGATATTTATACCCGCAATGGTGAAATGCGAATATTTTTTGGTTTACTAAAACCGCGTACTGCCATTTTTGGTTATGAGTTTTGCGGAGAAATTGTCGCGCTAGGCGAGCAGGTTAACGATTTAAAAATCGGCGATCGTGTGTGCGCTTTAATTGATAAAAAACAAAACGGTGCCTATGCGCAATACGCTTTCGCCCCTGCAAGTCATGTTGTTAAATTATCAGACACTACAGACGATTTAAATGCTGCCGCACTAATTTTAGGCGGTATTACCGCCATACAAGCATTACGCGATTGCGCACAGGCACAGGCGGGTATGCGCGTATTAATTACCGGCGCAGCAGGTAGTGTGGGTTATATGGCGGCACAGATTGCACGCTTACAAGGTTTAGAGGTGGTCTGTATTGCCAATGAACGCGGTTTGCACAGTGTTAAAGCTTTAGGTTTCGCTGACGTGTATGACTATAAAAAAATTACGGCCGATAGTTTTACTGAACCGTTTGATATTATTTTAGATTCTTCGTCGATGCTGACTTTTACTGAATGGCAAAAACGCTTAAAACCAAATGGTGTATTTGTAACCACGGGTCCTCGATTGCGCAATCTATGGCCTATATTAAGAGACTTTAAAAAAACCGCCGGGCAACGTGCAAAATTTGTCATGGGGCATGCCGATAAAACGGATATGACACAGCTTGTTCGTTGGTTTGAAAATAAACAATTGCAGGTTTTAATTGATAAAGTATTTTCTGTGACTGATGTAGTCAGCGCGCATCATTATTTTGAAAAAAATGCTAAACACGGCAAAATATTGCTTAAAGTTTTGGACTCATTTTAATGAGTAAAAAACCTGTCCGTGATCGTTTATACGCCGAACCTTTAGATGAAATACAGGCGTTTAGTTTCGACGCCAAAGTTGCTTCTGTTTTTCACGATATGATTCAGCGTTCGGTGCCCGGTTACGGTGATATCATTCCGGCGATTGGTTTGTTAGCGCAGCGTTTTGTGCAGTCTAATGAGCGCATTTATGATTTAGGTTGTTCGCTGGGCGCTGTGCCTGCGGCGATACGTTTGGCTTTGGCGGAAAATTTACCGGCACAGATTATTGCAGTGGATAATTCAGCGGCGATGCTGGAAAAAGCGCAAAAGCTTAATGATAAATCCTCGCACATTACGATTGATTGGCAGCACGCGGATATTTTAGAAATAGAATTTTTGCCTAGTCGTTTGATGGTATTAAATTTCACTTTGCAATTTGTGGCTTTAGAAAAACGTTCGTTATTGTTAGAACGCATTGCGTCGGCTTTGTTGCCAGGCGGCTTGTTGGTTTTGTCGGAGAAAATCCATTTTTCCGATAGTGCCGAGCAACATTTATTAATCGACTTGCATCATGACTACAAACGCGCTCACGGTTATTCTGATTTAGAAATTAGTCAAAAACGCAGCTCATTAGAAAATGTATTGATTCCAGAAACCTTGCAAACTCATCAGCTGCGTTTGCAGCAAGCAGGATTTGTTAGTAGTTATTGTTGGTATCAACAATATAATTTTGTATCTTTACTGGCTTTTAAATGATTAAAGATTTAGATGCTCATTATCAGCAAGTGTTTGTCGATCTTGAGCAAGTGGGATTGGCAGCTTGGGCGGAGCTGGGCCGACAACAAATACAGAGTTGGTTTTCTCCCGAACATCGTAGCGATATGTCGCAATGGCTGACGCAGTTAGATGCGTTAAAAATATTAATCGCACATAAAAGTGTTTCAATCGAAACGCTCACGCCTATTTTTAAAAGCTTTACACCTTGGCGTAAAGGACCTTTTTGTTTAGATGACATTGAGTTAGATGCGGAATGGCGTTGCGATTTAAAATGGCAGCGTGTCCAAAGTGCAATTTCAAATTTATCGAATCAGTTAGTATTGGATGTAGGCTGCGGCAACGGCTATTACGGTTGGCGTATGTTAGAAGCAGGTGCACGCCAAGTGATTGGCTTGGATCCTACTTTATTGTCAGTTATGCAATTTCATTTGGTGCGACAGTTTTATGGTCAAGGTGGCTGCACCGTATTACCGTGGCGCTTAGATGATGTTGCGTTTGTTGCTGTATTTGATACGGTGTTTTCGATGGGTGTTTTATACCATCATCGGGCGCCGTTAGAACATTTGCGTCAATTGCGCAGTGTTTTAAAAACAGGCGGCCAATTATTATTAGAAACGTTGATAATTGATGGTGATGCGCAGCAATGTTTGGTGCCAGAAGATCGTTATGCGCGGATGCGTAATGTGTGGTTTATTCCCAGTATTGATATGTTGCAGATTTGGTTAAAACGTTGTGGCTTTACAAAAATAGAGGTTGTTGATGTGAGCGTCACTACGTCGCACGAACAACGAGTAACAATGTGGAGCGGTACGGAATCATTAAGCAATTTTTTAGATGCACAAGATCAGACTAAAACCATCGAAGGTTATCCTGCGCCGCAGCGCGTTTTATTGCGCTGCGTTTAATATTTAAATTAATGTCTAAAATGCCGCATGCCGGTAAACACCATCGCCATCCCATGTTCATTAGCGGCTTGAATAACTTCTTCGTCGCGCATCGAACCCCCGGGTTGAATCACCGCGCTAATACCTGCTGCATGGGCGGCGTCAATGCCGTCACGAAACGGGAAAAATGCATCAGAAGCCATTACTGAGCCGGCGACTTCTAGTTTTTCATCTTGCGCTTTAATGCTGGCAATTTTGGCTGAATACACGCGACTCATTTGACCTGCGCCTACACCAATCGTGGATTGATTTTTTGCGTACACAATGGCATTCGATTTAACAAATTTTGCGACACGCCAAGCAAATAATAAATCGGTTAATTCTTGTGGACTTGGCTGACGTTGGCTAACAATTTTTAAATCGTGGTTGCTGATATTGCCCGCGTCACGATCTTGAACTAATAAGCCACCATTAACGCGTTTGAAATCAAAAGCATTAATAGGTGTATGCCATTGACCGGTGACTAATAAGCGCACATTTTGTTTTGCCGCAATAATGTTAATAGCGTCTACATGCGCGCTGGGTGCAATGATAACTTCGACAAACTGGCGTTCAACAATTGCGGTTGCAGTTGCAGCATCTAATTCACCATTAAACGCGATGATGCCACCAAATGCTGAAGTCGGATCAGTTTTAAAGGCGAGTTCATAAGCGTTTAATAAGTTATTGCTGAGCGCAACGCCACAAGGATTCGCGTGTTTAACAATCACACACGCAGGCGTTTGAAATTGTTTAACACATTCCAACGCGGCATCCGCATCAGCAATATTGTTATAGGATAATTCTTTACCTTGCAGTTGGCGGGCGGTAGCAATTGCAGGTTCTACTACTTGTTGCTCTACATAAAATGCAGCACGCTGATGTGGATTTTCACCGTAGCGTAATTCTTGTTTTTTATGGAATTGTAAATTCAGCACTTTGGAGAAAGTTTGGCGCGTGTTGCCCGCGCTATCCGTTAAGCTGCTCAGATAATTCGCAATAGCGCCGTCATAAGCCGCAGTATGAGTAAATACTTTAGTTGCTAAACGAAATCGCGTGTTGTGAGTAGTGGCGCCGTCATTGCTGTGTAATTCTTCTAGTACGGTTCTGTAATCGTCAGGATCAACAATCACGGTGACGGCGGCGTGATTTTTTGCGGCGGAACGCAGCATGGCCGGGCCGCCGATGTCGATATTTTCAATCGCATGTTCAAAATCGCAATCGGGTTGCGCGATGGTGGCAGCAAAAGGATATAAATTCACTACGACTAAATCAATCGGTGCAATCGCGTGTTGTTCCATGATCTCGTCGTCAATTCCGCGTCTACCTAATAAACCGCCGTGGATTTTAGGATGCAGCGTTTTAACACGACCGGCCATCATTTCTGGAAAACTGGTGTGATCAGACACTTCTGTTACACGCACACCATTATCGCTGAGTAATTTTGCGGTGCCGCCGGTTGATAATATATCAATGTTACGTGTCGCTAATGCTTTTGCAAATTCTAGAATGCCAGCTTTGTCGGACACGCTGATAAGTGCGCGACGCACGCGAATATTTTTTTCAGTCACAGCGTTACCTTATAAATTAATGAATGTTTAATAAAACGAAGGCTTGCGATTAATTATCGAGCTGATGTTCGCGTAATTTTTTGCGCAGGGTGCCGCGACTAATACCAAGATATTCCGCTGCTTTGCTGCGATTACCTTGGGTGTAACGCAACACGCCGCTTAGTAATGCGTGTTCGGTTTGGCCCATGACGAGTTCAAATAAATTAGCGGTTTTGTCGCCGTCGAGTTTTTCGAAATAAATGCTTAGACAATGTTCGACTTGGCTACGTAAGCTGACGTCATCTTCTTTCACGACATTGCGCAGCGGAATAATATTGGCGTTGTTCATGCGGCCACGTTCACTCGGGTTATGACGCTCGCGTCGAAAGGGTGTTGCCAATGCGGGAAGGAAAGTGATCCTTCTTGCGCGTCGGCAAGTCCAGTTGCGACGATTGCGTATTGTTGTTCTGTTACTTCAATACTTTTAATGGTTTGCCACAATGTTGGAAATGGTGCTTTTAAATACCAAGCCAGGTGTTTACGCGCCATTCGTACGCCTTGTGAGTCGCCATAATAGGCATACAACAAACGTAGATGTTCCAATATGACATTGCGGAACTCCGTCAACGACGGAGGTGCTAATTGTTTCCCAGTTTGTAGGTAGTGGTCAATCTCTCTGAACAACCAAGGATAACCTTGGCTCGCACGGCCTAGATAAAGACCATCGGCTTGGGTGTAGCGTAATACTTCAGCGGCTTTTTGTGGACTGTTGATATCACCATTAGCAAATACGGGGATGTTGACTTGGCTTTTAACCATGGCGATGGTGTCGTATTCAGCATCACCCAGATACGCGTCAGCACGCGTGCGGCCGTGGACTGCCAATGATTGGATGCCCGCTGCTTCCGCTATCCGTGCAATGCGTACGGCGTTTTTATGGAGACGATCCCAGCCGGTGCGCATTTTCAGAGTGACTGGCACTGCTACTGCGTTGACCACAGCATCGAGAATGCGGCCGACTAAAATTTCATCTTGTAATAAGGCCGAGCCCGCCCATTGGTTACAGACTTTTTTGGCCGGACAACCCATATTAATGTCGATGATGTCAGCACCTAAGCCGACGTTATAACGCGCAGCATCGGCCAACATCACAGGATCACTGCCCGCAATTTGCACAATGTGAGGTGAGGGCTGACCTGCAAAATCGGTGCGTAATTGGGATTTGCGGGTATTTCTTAAGCTGGGATTGGATGCGACCATTTCAGCAATCGTTAAACCAGCGCCGAGTTGTCGGCAAATTTGTCGAAATGGTTTATCGGTAATGCCCGCCATCGGTGATAACACTAAGCGATTACGCAGTGCGGTGTAGGGTCCGATGTTAATGCTGCTAGCCATTTTTATTTCAAGTTTTATCTAAGTGTTCTATTAGGTAAAAGCCCGGGGAAATGCGGCTGTGATAAAAAAACCGGCGAAAGCGCCGGCGGGGGAGAATTTTAACGCAGCGGCTTTCCAGGTGATAGAGAAGTGAGAAGACAGTGGTCGGATAAGGTAATGATTAGAGAAAGTCTAGTTCGAAAGCGAGCGCTTCTTGACCTGGATCTTGTACTTCTAGCGTGATAGGAATGGGTTTGCCGATGTCCATGCCCAACGCCACATCATTGACGTGATTTAAATATTGCGCGGGTTTGAAATAGCGTTCGGCAACGACATCACCGTGGATGTCCGACATGCTGACGCGTAAGGTGGGATAGGTTTGCACAAAGTTTGCCGTGTTGGTAAAGACGGCGGTGATAATCAAGGCGTTGGGTGCGTTGGGATGGGAATAGACGTTGCGACTTACTAATTGCAAAGCACTGAGATCGCGTTTTTCGGGTAAGCGACAGAGATTGTTCCATTGCGCACAAAATTCGTTGATATAAGTACCGAAACGCGGATCATTCGCCAAGGTTGCGCGTTCTGCCCAGCTGACTTGCAGTAGAAGGGCGAGTAATAACATAAAACTGGCGCTAAACCATGCAATATTAAACCACGGGTTTCGGATTTTAGCTTTACCTTGCAATAAGCGACGTAATTGTTCGGCAGTATATTGCGATGGGGTGTCTATGACTTCTTCTGTGAGTAAATGTGCTTCGGCATTAAAGGTTTCTAAGCATTGGCCGCAGCGTACTTGTCCATTGGCTTGTAATAGCAGAGGATCGCTGACGCGAAAGACAGATTCACAATGAGGACAGCGAGTTTGCATGAGCGCATTATCCTGAGATCATGACGTCTCGTCTAGCAACTACAGGATTAGTCGAGATAGTTAGACCGGATTAACACTAAATGTCAGCATAATGAACAATAATCAACGCTGAATTCGCTATTTCATAAGGAAGGAGATTTGTATGCGCGGCATTATCCCTAGTTTAAGTCTTATTTTAGCCAGCAGTTTTTTGATAAGTGCGCCCACACAAGCCGCGCGCGTTGCCGTCCATGCCAGTGGTGGCACTTTAGGGATAGGCCCCGCAGTAACAGTAGGCTTAAGTCGCTCATTTAATGTGCGGGCAGGTTTAGGTTCGTTGGATGCGGATAAAGATTTTACTGAAGATGATATTAATTATACGGCGACCTATGAATTGGACTCTCGCTATGCTTTATTGGATTGGCATCCAATGGGTTGGAAGGTACGGTTAACAGCGGGTTTGGTCAATATTGAAAACGGCATTAATTTACAATCGAATGTGCCGAGCTTAAGCGCGCAAATCGGTGACAATTACTATAACCAAGATGTGGATATCACAGGACGTTTAACACTAGCCGATGGTACTTATCCTTATTTTGGAATTGGTTTTGGCAATGCCGTGAGTCGCGGTATACCGTTTGGATTTGGTATTGATATTGGTGTTATTAAACAAGACACACCAGAAGCAGACATAAGCGTCAATTCGCCGCAGGGTTTGGTTTCGGAAAGCGATATTCAAAAAGAAGAATCGGAATTAAATGAAGAGTTTAAAGGGCTGGATTTGTGGCCGGTGCTGAATATGAGCGTTAGTTATCGATTTTAAATTAATAAAAATAGTTATTAAAAAAAAGAGCGATTTACTTATAGCTCTTTTTTTTTGGAAAAATTATTTAAGGCGGCATTGCGCAACTATGCGTAGCCAGCCTTCTTGTTGCGCAATCACGATGTTGCCAAAATCTTGCTTAAACGCAGCAATCACTTCTGTGCTTTGATTTTCTAAAATACCACTCATGATTAAATAACCGCCTGGCTTAACCGCAGCAATAAGTTCTGTTGAAAGCGCAATTAAGGTACGACTTAAAATATTTGCTAAAACAATATCTACGGGCGCTTGATCAGCCGCGTATTGTTGCGGTAAATAAGTGTGGATGCGTGCGCTCACATTATTTTGTGCTGCATTATCGTTGGTTGCGGTTAATGCTTGGGGATCGATATCGATAGCATTAACGTATTGCGCGCCTAACATCGCTGCGGCTACCGCGAGAATGCCGGAGCCACAACCAAAATCTAAAACAGTTTTATTTGTTACATCGGTTTGATCTAACCATTGCAAACATAAAGCCGTGGTCGGATGCGTGCCAGTACCAAATGCTAAACCAGGATCAAGGCGAATAACAATTTGTGCTTCGAGTGGCGGCGTTAAATGATGTGGACAAATCCACAAACGCTCACCAAATTGCATTGCATGAAATTGATCCATCCATGCGCGCACCCATTCTTGTTCTAGCAATGATTCAATATGCCAGTGTTGTGCGCCTAAGGGTTCGAGATTTGGTTTTAGTCGATCGAGGATTTGTTGAAAATCTAATTCGGCAGGAAATAATACGCTGAATAATGTTTGTTGCCAGGTTGGCATTTCGCCGGGCAATGGTTCAAACACTGGATCATCACCGGCATCTTGCAGCGTAATCGATAACGCGCCGGCATTATCCAGATGCTGTTCGACGATAGTGATGAGAGGGTGTTGCGTAGTGCGGGCGACAGCTGCGTCATGCTCAATCGTGAGAGTGAAACGCAGTTGTCGCCACGCCGCTGTTGCATCGGCGTTTGCAGACATTAGGCTTTAGTCGCAATCGCTTCTTGTTGTTTTAATTTCTTTTCGAGGAAATGAATATCGGTGCCACCATTAATAAAATCGCGATCATGCGTCATGGTGTGATGCAGTTCGATATTGGTTTTAATACCGCCAATGACGAGTTCGCTAAGTGCGCCACGCATGCGGCGAATGGCAATATCTCTATCATCACCGTGCACGATTAATTTGGCGATCATAGAATCATAATTCGCGGGCACTCGATAACCATTATAAATATGCGAATCCCAACGTACACCCGGCCCGCCCGGTGGATGAAACTGAGTAATTAAACCAGGTGATGGCACAAAGGTGCGCGCATCTTCAGCATTGATACGACATTCCATGGCATGACCTGACCACGTAATATCTTTTTGTGAATAAGATAAAACTTGACCTGCAGCGACGCGTAATTGTTCTTTCACAATATCTACACCAGTCACCATTTCAGTAACCGGATGTTCAACTTGTACGCGCGTATTCATTTCGATGAAATAAAATTCGCCGTCTTGATATAAAAATTCAAAAGTACCCGCGCCGCGATAACCTAAGCGTTTGCATGCATCCACACAACGTTGACCGATATGTTTACGTTGTTTTTCAGTAATGCCAGGTGCCGGTGCTTCTTCGATTACTTTTTGGTGACGGCGTTGCATAGAACAATCACGTTCACCTAAGTGAATGACGTTGCCATGATTGTCTGCCATGACTTGAATTTCGATATGGCGTGGATGTTCGAGAAATTTTTCCATGTAGACCACGTCGTTACCAAATGCTGCACCGGCTTCGGTGCGCGTCATGGTAATGGCATTGAGCAAAGTTGCTTCGCTGTGGACCACGCGCATACCTCGACCACCGCCCCCGCCAGCCGCTTTGATGATCACGGGATAACCAATGTCGCGACCAAATTTTAAATTGATATTCGCATCATCACCTAAAGGCCCATCTGAACCAGGTACACAAGGCACGCCCGCGGCTTTCATTTCTTTAATCGCCGCAACTTTATCACCCATTTTGCGAATGACGTCGGCGGTAGGGCCGATGAAAATAAAACCACTAGACTCTACACGTTCAGCAAAATCTGCATTTTCAGATAAGAAGCCGTAGCCCGGATGAATTGCCACCGAGTCGGTTACTTCTGCGGCGCTAATAATCGCTGGAATATTTAAATAACTTAACTGCGATGGAGCCGGGCCAATACACACCGATTCATCCGCTAAGCGCACGTGTTTTAAATCACGATCCGCCGTTGAATACACAGCAACAGTTTTAATGCCGAGCTCACGGCACGCACGCAAAATGCGCAGTGCAATTTCGCCACGGTTGGCGATAACCACTTTATCCAGCATGGGTTGTTAATACCTCAATCAAAAACAGGGATGACAAACAGTTAATCTAGGGATGTATCGACTATGCGATCACAAACAGTTTTTCACCGTATTCCACCGGATCACCGCTTTGACACAACATCGCTTTTACTTCACCTGCGACATCGGCTTCAATGGGATTCATGATTTTCATGGCTTCGATAATGCACAAAGTGTCGCCAATATTGACGCGCTGGCCGATGGAGACAAAAGATTTCGAACCGGGTGATGGCGCTTCGTAATAAGTACCCACCATGGGTGATTCAACCACATGGCCTGCGGGCAATGCATTTACTGGGGTATCCGTCGTCACTGCAGCGGCGCTAGTAGGTGCAGCAGTTGCAGTAGGCATTTGCATCATCTGCGGCGCCATTTGCATCATCGGCATGTTGTAAGGCGAATTGCGCGAAATGCGCACCGATTCTTCACCTTCTTTGATTTCAATTTCAGCAATGCCAGATTCTTCTAGCAGCTCAATCAGTTTTTTAACTTTACGAATATCCACGGTGTGTACCTAGGGTTGATTGTTATTGGAAAGTGTTTTGATGATGACGGTTAATGCAAGTTCGTAACTTAAAGCACCGAAACCACTGATCACGCCGGTGGCAAGATCAGAAAAATACGAATGTTGGCGAAAGGCTTCGCGTGCATACACATTTGATAAATGCACTTCGATAAATGGAATAGCGCTGGCGGCTAAGGCATCGCGCAGCGCGACACTGGTGTGCGTAAAAGCGGCGGGATTAATAATGATATAAGCGCATTGCTGTTGTGCGGCTAAATGAATACGTTCGATCAAGCTATGTTCAGCGTTGCTTTGAAAGCTTTCGAGGTGATGATTGTTTTTTTGTGCTAATGCCAGCAGACCTTGGTCGATACTGGCTAAATTCGCTGATCCATAGATAGCAGGTTCGCGGCTACCCAGTAAATTTAGATTCGGTCCATGTAATACTAAAATATTTGCCATATGCGTCGAATAACTGCGATTTATCCTAGATTAAGTCCATACAAGCTGACAAAACACGATATCGTGTTACATAAAAACTTATAAGACGCTATTGTGCATGAATCAAACTCTGAAGTCTACGCATGTTGTAAACAGGTAAAGATCGCCGAAGATCGCCGATCTTTTAGAGTTAGTTGGTAGGAGTTGGCTTTTGGGGTAAAAACACTTGAAATAAAGAAGTCAGCAACTCAGCAGAAAGCACGCCAGCGTGGGTGTAAACAATATTACCTTGCGCATTAATGAGCACGCTATATGGAAGCAGCCCTTGGTTGTTGCCGTAACTGATACTCACGGCATCGGCATCGGCGCCACCGTATAAAACGGGATAGTTAATGCCGTATTCCTTGACCATTTCGCGGGTTAAATCGGCTCGATCCAGCGCGACGCTAACAATTTCAAAGGGTTGTTGCGCACGTTCCTTTTTGAGCTTGATGAGGGCGGGAATTTCTTTGCGACAAGGACCGCACCATGTGGCCCAAAAATTCACTAGTACTACCTTGTTATTAAATTCATTTATATGGTGAATTTTGTTCTCTAAATCTGGCAAGGCAAAATCAGGACGACGGGTTCCTAACAATGCTTTGGCGCTTGGCGCTTTGGGAGCTGCGGCTGGCACTTGACTATTTTGCTTCTCGGCATTCGCGTTGGGCGCATTATTTAGCAAAATCGCAAAACTAATGCCTGCCGCTAAAGCGGCGCAACAGAGGATGCTAAAAAGTGTTTTTTGTTTAAATGACAGCGCCATTAAAACACCGTGACCATGGCAGTTTGCGAGAAAGGTTGATAACAAACACCCTCTTTAGAATTACAACCTTGGGCTTGCACCCGAATTTGCAGCGCACCACCCGGCCGAGATTTATTGCCGTAATCAACAGGAATGGTGATAGTTAAAAACTGGCTGTAAATCTCGACCTCGCCATAAAACTCGTCATAGGTATGAATGCCGGGTGACATCTCGGCTTCCCCTAAACGCACGCCGGGTGTATCGACAAAAAATACAAAACCTTGTCTATATAAATAGTGATCGGGCGCAGGTGTAAAACGAATTTCTAAGGTATTGGCATTGCGCATGGAAACTTGCATGGGAAATGCGGCGCGCGGATCCATGATTTTGCCGCCGCCAAATGCTTCGTATTTGGGGAAATAAAATTTTTCAGTTTCCGGACGAGGTTTGCTAATAACGTCCATATTAGGGATGTTGTCTTTAGTAGTGCCTTCGGCATCCTGCACAATAACATCGTCTAATGTTTTTCCATTGGCCTTGGATGTTTTTGGTTTATCTGCCGCCGTAAGAAACGTCGACGTCAGGATAAAGCTTAAAGCCAGCGCGCTAATTAGCCAGCGGTTTGTGTGTATAGCCATGCAAGGTATTCCTCTGAGCCGTGGGTAATTGGGACGCCAATAATCTCGGGTAGTTCATAAGGGTGATGAGCCAAAATGCAATTTTTTACGGCCGTAAATAACTGGCGACGAGTTTTGATCAGCATTTGCTGTTCCTGGCTTTCTTGCCATTCTCCTTGCCATTCATAAAACGCTTGCATCGGCGGGAGTAGATTAACGCAGGCGGCGAGTTTTTGCCCGATCAATATTTGCGCCGCTTGCCGTGCTCGGATGGCATCTGGCCAACTGCTTAACACTAATAAATCGGCTGATTCATTTGTGTTCGCATCGTTTAGATTGATCACCGTTTTGTCACCTTTTAATACCCGCTTTGAATTGTAGCCTCAGTTGCTGGTTTATTAATCAAGTTTATGGGAATTGTCTTGAAATTTGGCGGAACGCCACTATGATTGGCACTCTCTTAAGGGGAGTGCTAATAGCAATTTGGCAATTTTTCTTAAGTCTTTGAATTTATTAAGTTAACAGTAATTTTATGGAGAATGCCCATGAAGATTCGTCCATTGCATGATCGAGTGATCATCAAGCGCACCGAAGAAGAACGTACCAGCCCAGGCGGCATCGTCATTCCTGACTCCGCTGCTGAAAAACCCATTAAAGGCGAAGTGTTAGCCGTGGGTAATGGCAAAATTTTGGAAAATGGTGAAATTCGTCGCCTGGATCTGAAAGTGGGAGACAAAGTGTTGTTCGGTAAATATTCCGGCACCGAAGTCAAAGTCGATGGCCAAGAAGTATTAGTGATGCGTGAAGACGACATCATGGCCGTCATTGAAGCTTAATCAGATTAAAGTAGAGGAACGAATACAATGAGTGCAAAAGACGTACGTTTTGGTGAAGACGCTCGCCAACGCATGATGCGTGGCGTAAACATATTAGCCGATGCTGTAAAAGCAACTTTAGGTCCCCGTGGACGAAATGTTGTATTAGAAAAATCTTATGGCGCACCGACCATTACTAAAGATGGTGTATCGGTTGCTAAAGAAATTGAATTAAAAGATAGATTCGAAAATATGGGCGCCCAGATGGTGAAGGAAGTTGCTTCACAAACATCTGATATAGCAGGTGACGGTACCACTACCGCAACCGTATTAGCGCAAGCCATTTTGCGTGAAGGTTTGAAATCAGTTGCAGCCGGCATGAATCCTATGGATTTGAAACGCGGTATCGACAAAGCTGTTATCAAAGCCGTCGAAGAATTGCATAAAATTTCTAAGCCTTGCGCGGATAATAATGCAATTGCTCAAGTGGGCACGATTTCTGCGAATTCTGATAAAGATATCGGCGATATCATTGCTAAAGCAATGGATAAAGTTGGTAAAGAAGGCGTGATCACGGTTGAAGAAGGTTCAGGTTTGCAAAATGAACTCGACGTGGTTGAAGGCATGCAGTTTGATCGTGGTTATCTGTCACCTTATTTTGTCAGCAATCAAGACAGCATGAGTTCTGAGCATGATGACGCATTCATTTTGTTGTATGACAAAAAGATTTCCAATATTCGCGAAATGTTGCCTTTGTTAGAACAAGTCGCTAAATCAGGTAAACCTTTATTAATTATTGCTGAAGATGTTGAAGGCGAAGCCTTAGCAACTTTAGTTGTTAATACTATTCGCGGTATTGTCAAAGTGGTTGCAGTTAAAGCGCCTGGTTTTGGTGATCGTCGTAAAGCTATGTTAGAAGACATCGCGGTGTTAACGGGTGGCCGCGTGATTTCAGAAGAAATCGGTTTGTCATTAGAAAAAGTAACCTTAGAAGATTTAGGTCGCGCTAAGAAAATTGCGGTGAGCAAAGAAAACACCACCGTTATTGATGGCGCGGGTAAAAAAGCTGAAATCGAATCACGCGTTAAACAAATTCGCGCGCAGATCGAAGAATCTTCTTCTGATTACGATAAAGAAAAAATGCAAGAACGCGTCGCTAAATTAGCCGGCGGTGTTGCAGTAATCAAAGTTGGCGCTGCTACCGAAGTTGAAATGAAAGAAAAGAAAGCGCGTGTTGAAGATGCGTTGCATGCAACGCGTGCGGCCGTTGAAGAAGGCGTGGTACCTGGTGGTGGTGTTGCATTGATTCGTGCGCGTGACGCAGTTAAAACGGTTAAAGGCGACAATCATGAGCAAGACGTCGGCGTTGCAATTTTGTTACGTGCGATGGAAGAACCGTTACGTCAAATCGTTGCTAATGCAGGCGAAGAAGCTTCTGTAGTCTTAGCGGCTGTGGTTGCAGGCAAAGGTAACTATGGTTACAACGCAGCGACGGGTGAATATGGCGATATGATTCAAATGGGTATTTTGGATCCAACCAAAGTTACTCGTAGTGCATTGCAAAATGCAGCCTCTATCGCAAGCTTGATGATTACCACTGAATGCATGGTTGCTGAAATGCCGAAGAAAGATGAACCGGCAGGTGGCGGACATGACATGGGTGGCATGGGCGGCATGATGTAAGCTGACTATAAATTAGTTGGAATAATAAAAAGCCCCGCAATGCGGGGCTTTTTTTATGCTCATTATTTTCGCGGAATTATTTTATGCAGCAAAGCGTTGATAAATAATAGCGCCCCACACAACCGTTGTGAATAACAAGCTCATGAAGACCGCAGCAGAACCCGCATCTTTAGCGCGGCCGGCGAGATCATGATATTCAGAACCGACTCGATCTACGACCATCTCGACTGCAGTATTAAGTAATTCGGTAGTGAGTACGATTAAGCAACTACCAATTAATAATGCGTATTCAACTGGCGATTGTCCTAACCAAAAAGCTAACGGCGTTAACACCACTGTTAAACACACTTCTTGCCGAAATGCAGATTCGGTTTTCCATGACGCGCGCATGCCATTAAAAGAATAACGAGTAGCATCAATGATGCGTGCAATGCCTGTTTTTCCGGGTTTCACTATTTACTCCTAGCGTAAATTTACAGCGTCGCTAGTGTAACGGAAGAACATAAAAAATACTGCACGTTGATAAATGATTGCAGGATTACAAATTGTCTACAGGACTGCTGTTGATATTATTAGGAGCAGAAAGAGTAGGGTGTTTTTTGAGTTGGCCATAAAATGTTAATAAGGTTTCTGCCATAGCGCCCGCTGACCATTGTTTAACATACTCAATACCTTCCGCCGATAAACGCGCGCGTAACGCCGCATCATTTAATAACGTGCATACTTTTTGGCTAAAATCAGTAACAGAGTCTTCTGCAACCAATGCACCTTGGCTAGTTGCTAAAATATCTTTGGCGCCCATATAAGCAGTTGATACGACGGGTACGCCTAATGTCATCGCTTCTAATAATACTAAACCTTGGGTTTCGGTTTTAGATGCAAATACAAAAACATCGCCAGCTTTGTAGCAATCTAATAATTCATGTTCGCGTGATAGATAACCTACAAATTTAATATTATCGCTGAGCTTGAGTTGTTGGGCTTGTTTGCGTAAACCATTTAAAGCTGGACCTTCGCCTGCAATAACCAATAATACATTCGGTATGCTACTTTTGATCTCGGCTAAGCACTCAATCACGAAGCCAATATTTTTTTCGTGTGCGACACGACCGATATGCACTAAGGTGGGTCGGTCTAAAGGAATGTTGTGCTTGTTGCGAAAGCGCGCGCCATCGCCACCTTTAAATTGTTCTAAGCGTATGCCGGTAGGAATAATGTGCATCGCCGTATCGATACCATAATTAAATAAGGCATCACGCATAGCTGAAGAAGGCACTATTAACGCGTCTAGCTGTGCGCATTGTTTACGTGTAAAAAACCGTGCTGCGGCACGCATCCAATTTTTAGGGAGCCATGGTACATAATGAAATAAATATTCTTCGAAATAGGTGTGATAACTTTCGATACACGGTATTTGTAATGCGCGTGCTAATTTGACGCCTGCATAATGCGCAATAAAAGGAGTTTGAATATGAACCACATCGTAATGTTGGCGTTTTAAATCCGGCAGTAATTGCATGAGTTTGCGATAGTGGATAATGCGATCTTCAGGATCCACAAATAAATATCGAGACGGTATGCGTTGGGTATGTTCATCATCTTGCCATTGCGCAGGATAAGCGGGTGCAATTAAATCGACGCGATGACCGCGTTGAGTTAATTCTTGGCGAAAAGTTTGAATCGAAGTAGAAACACCGTTGACACGCGGGAAATAGACGTCAGAAATCATTAAAATACGCATATCATTCCTAAATTAATTTATACCAATACCAAACTAGTCGCCGCTACTAAGCTGCCGAGTATTGCGCCGCAAATAACATCGGTTGGATAGTGCAGTCCGAGCACCACGCGCGATACAGCGACCAACAACATAAAAGGAATTAACAAAAAACTGAGTTCTGGATAATGATAAATAGCGATTAAGGTAAAGTTGAACGCGTGCAAGGTATGACCAGAAGGAAAACTATAACGATCTAAAGGTGCAGTGCCGAGTTGAATGTTGCTATGCAAATAGTAAGGGCGTTCGCGCAAAGTGACGGCTTTGATGGATTTGTAAATGGCTAAACCAATTAAACCGCTGATGGTCATTTGCACGCTAATCATTAATGCATCAACGCCATAGATAAGTGGCAAGACTAAAATTAAACTGTACCAGAACACGCCGTTGCCGAGACGACTAATGACGGAGAAGAATTGTTTTATTAACGGCTTGTTGCAACCATGATTTAATTTTAAACACAAACCAAGTTCGCGCGCGGCCCAATAAGCAAACCATTGATTGCAATGCGTGGTCATGGAATGTCTGGTTAACATGCGACCACCATAAATCTCTAATGTGTCATTTTAGTGACACTTATATAACTTCGTCGTGACAAATCAGCTATTTTTTAAAAGTACGAGGTTAAACAATTAACTAACAGAACAATGCGGCTCGCCTTTAAATAATACTAAGTGATCCAATTCTAAACGAATGCCAATGGCTTCGCCGATGGCATGATTATGATGGCTGGGCGCAAGACACATGAGTGCTTGACCTGTTGGCAGACGTAAGGTGTATAAAAAATCGGCGCCGCGAAAAGCTTTTTCCGTGACGACCGCCATGATTTTAGGTGTGAGATCATCATGAATAACGTCGTCAGGCCTGACTAAAATGTGTACTGTATCGCCAGCGGTCAGCGATTCACGCGTTTTGCTATAACCAAATATGCCGAATTCAGTTTCTACGCGTTTATTTTCTAAAACGGTGCCGGGAACCAATGTACCTTGACCGATAAAATCAGCTACAAATAAATCGTTAGGTTCATGATACAAGTTATAACCAGTATCCCATTGATGCAAACGCCCCGCACGCATGACGCCAATATGATCAGCGACCGCAAAAGCTTCCAGTTGATCATGCGTCACCAATAAAGCAGTAATACTTTCTTGCTTAATAATGTTTCGTACCTCACGTGCTAACTGTTCACGTAATTCAATATCAATGCTAGAAAACGGTTCATCCAATAATAAAATATGCGGGCGAGGTGCGATGGCGCGTGCTAAAGCGATCCGTTGTTGTTGGCCACCGGATAGTTCATGGGGATATTTAAGTAATAAATGTGGCAAGCCAACGAGTTCAAGTAATTCATTAATGCGTTGTTGGCGCATGTTCTTCGTTAAAGTGTGTAAGCCAAAACCAATATTGTCGGCAATATTTAAATGCGGAAACAAAGCAAAATCTTGAAATACCATGCCGATGCGACGTTGTTCAGTGGGTAACATCCAACCGGGTCGCGAAACACTGATGTTGTCTAATAAAACATTGCCGCTATGAGGCTCGATAAAACCTGCAATGCTGCGTAAGGTCGTCGTTTTACCGCAGCCAGAAGGCCCGAGTAAACAACCAATTTCACCGCTTTGTAAAGAGAATGATAAATCGTGCACAGCTTCCGTGTTGCGATAACGAATAAATAAATGGTCGACTTGCAAACTCGTCATAAAATATTTGTCACTGTTAAGGAGTGATATTGTTAGCGTGTGTGCCGGGGCGTGCACGTTGAATTGAATAACTAATGAGAATAACGGGAATAATGCCCGCTACAACAATGGCTAATCCGGCAGGCGCAGCGGCAGCAAGTTGTTCTTCGCTCGCTAATTCATAAGCGCGTACCGCTAAAGTATTAAAATTAAAAGGCCGCATGACTAAAGTGGCCGGTAATTCTTTCATAACGTCGACAAATACCATGAGCAATGCGGTCAACAGTGTGCCACGCATGAGTGGAAAGTGGATGTTTAATAAAGTGGGTAATGCGCGTCGACCTAAGGCGCGTGCTGCATCATCCATGCTAGGTTTTATTTTGCCTAAGCCTGCTTCTACTGTGCTTAGTGAAACGGATAAAAAACGCACAAGATAAGCAAAAATGAGCGCCACAAAAGTGCCGCTTAATAATATCGGTGAGTATTCGTTAAAAAGTTGTTGCCAGAATGTATCGAGCCGCGCATCAAAAGCTCCCGCTAAAATCATTACGCCCACTGCTATTACAGTGCCGGGCATTGCGTAACCAGTGCCTGCGAAACGTAATGAAGCGCGCACCATTAAGCTTGGATGTAGGCGTTGACCGTAGGCTAACGCAGCAGCTAATAATAAGGCTAATAGTGCCGTGATGCTGGCTAACCATAAACTATTAAAAATTAATGTATGAAACTCCGCGTCATTGGAAAAAGTTTGCCATGACCAGCGCAATAATTGCGTAGCCGGAATAATAAAACCTAATAACACCGGCAATAAACAAATGCTAATAGCCGTTAATTTCCATACGCCTTTTAAATGATAAGCAGGCAGTTCTGAATAACGACTGCTGGTGTGATGATAACGTGCGCCTTGACGTGAAATACGTTCAACTACAATCAAGATAAAAATGAAACTCATTAATACACACGCGAGTTGAGCCGCAGCTGCAGCGTCACCTAAACCAAACCACGTACGAAAAATCCCGGTGGTAAAAGTAGGTACGCCAAAATAATCCACGGTACCAAAATCGGCAAGCGTCTCCATCAACGCTAATAATAATCCGGCGACAATAGCGGGTCGTGCAAGCGGTAAGGCAATGCGAAAAAATGCGCGCCATGCCGTGCAGCCGAGGGTGCGACTCACTTCTAATACACAAATGGATTGTTCTAAGAATGCAGCACGCGCAGTGAGATACACATACGGATAAAGCACTAAGCTCAACATAACAATCGCGCCCCACAAGGAACGTATCTCTGGAAACCAATAGTCGCCGTATTGCCATGCAAAGGTATCACGCAACTGTGTTTGCACGATGCCCGCCGGATCTAATAAGCCGGCATACGTAAAAGCAATAATGTAACCGGGAATAGCCATCGGCAATAATAAAGCCCATTGCAAATAATTACGGCCTGGGAAACGACACATACTGACTAACCATGCCGTGCTGATTCCTATTATTAAACTCAAACTGCCTACGCCAAACATTAACCACAAAGAGTTGTAAATATATTTTGGCAACACGGTACTCGCTAAGTGTTGCCAAACTTGGGCGTTAGGTTGAAGTAAATAAGATAATAAAGTGAGTACGGGTAAGCTAATTAATAATGCTAAAAAAACCGCACTTAAACTCCAGCTGCTGCGGCGCAATGAATATTGCAAGCGCTGAATATGGTGATGATAATGTTGAAAAAAACTAAGTGAGGCCATTGTCTGTAGCGATGGCAAAAATTATTGCCAGCCGACTCGATCAAAAATCCGTACGGCTTCAGCGTTTAATTCGCCTAACTTGGACAATGGTAAGGTATCTGTTTTAAAAGGATAACCCCATTGTTTAACAATGGCGCTGGGTTCAATGCCATTAACAACGGGATATTCATGATTCGCTTCTGCATACCAATGTTGAGCGTTATCACTCACCATATATTCCAATAATTTTAAAGCTGCCGTTTTGTTTTTTGCATAACGAGTGATGCCTGCACCGCTTACGTTAATATGCGTACCGCGACCATCTTGCTCAGGAAAAATTACGCCGACCTGTTGCGCTAAGTTTGCAGTTTGTGAATTGCTTAACCAGTTACCGAGGTAATAAGTATTGGCGAGAGTCACATCGCATTCACCAACCGCAACGCCTGAAATCTGACTTTCATCATTTCCTTTAGGATCGTGTGCTAGATTCATGACAATGCCTTTCGCCCATTGTTCGGCTTTGGCAGCGCCTTGATTCGCGATAAAAGAAGCGAGTAATGATTGATTGTAGATATTGCTAGAAGAACGCATGCACAGTTTATTTTTTAAACTGCTTTTCGTGAGATCGTTATAGTGTTGCAGCGTTTTAGGATCAATTTTAGCTTTGTTATACATGATGACGCGTGCGCGATACGATAAGCCGAACCATTGGTTATCGGCATCACGCAAATGTGCGGGAATACGTTTCTCTAATAATGGCGATTGAATAGCTTGTAATAAATTGGCTTCTTTAGCGCGATACAAACGACCCGCATCGGTAGTTAATAAAAGATCCGCAGGAGAATGACGACCTTCTGCTTGTAAACGCTGAAATAAAGCATCTGCTTTACCGGTGACTAAATTGACTTTAATACCGGTTTCTTGAGTAAATTGATCCAACAAAGGTTTGATCAGATTTTCTGCGCGATAAGAGTAAACGTTAACTTCTTGAATCTCTTTGGCGAAGGTGGGCTGGCTTAACATCAACCCGCCAACAATGACCATGCTAGATAAGAACAGGATGCTGGATGCGAAATAAGACCGAATGAGTAGCATGATGATCTTTTCCTGAGATTAAAGGTTAAGTGTTTGGTGGACTATGCAGCATTATATAGGGCAGAGGACACTTCTAAAATGCAAATGATAAACATTCTTGATAAGAGTTCCATATGATTTCAAATATGAAATGGCAAGACTTGACTGAATTAGCACCATTGACTGAGCAGCAATTAAGCGATTTTGAAGCTGCTTGTGCAGCCCAAAGCGTGCGCGTTCCCGTTTCTTTATTAATCGGTTCAGACCAGCAAGTCACTGATTTTAAAGCTATTTTAGGCCGCATCTTTACGTGCAGTCCTTTTGTAGCGCGGACGTTTGTGAAAGATCCTGGACAGGCTTTGGCTTTAATTCAGGCTTGGCAAACCCCTGTAAGTGAAGATGTTTTGGCGTTTGATCCGTCCAGTTCAGATTTGGACGCTGTTAATTTTATGGCTCAATTACGCATTGCTCGGCAGTGGGCGATGGCCAGAATTGCCTGTCGAGATTTATTAGGGTGGGCAGATTTAGATGAAACCTTAGCGGCTTTGAGTCGTTTGGCTGATCAAGCGATTCAATGTGCTTATGCGCGTGCATGGCAAGAAGGCATTGCTAAACAGGGCGTGCCGCAAAGTGAAAATGGCGAAGCGCAATCCATGGTCATTCTGGGTATGGGCAAGTTAGGTGGCGGTGAATTAAATTATTCGTCTGATATTGATTTGATTTTTGCCTATCCTGAAACGGGTCAAACGTGTGCAACGCCGGATCAGCGTAGTCTTGATAACCAAACTTTTTTTGTGCAATTAAGCCAACGTTTGATTCGATATTTAAATGAAACTACGGCGGATGGTTTTGTGTTTCGAGTCGATATGCGACTGCGACCGTGGGGCGAAGCCGGCCCTTTAGTGATGCATTTTGACGCATTGGAATCGTATTACCAATTGCATGGGCGTGATTGGGAACGTTACGCGATGATTAAAGCGCGTCCTATTACGGGCACAGCTGCGCATCAACAAGCATTGCATATTTTATTGCGCCCTTTTGTTTATCGTCGTTATTTAGATTACGGCGCGTTTGCCGCATTACGCGAAATGAAAGACATGATCATGCGCGAAGTTGCGCGTAAAGGTTTAGAAGATAATGTGAAATTAGGCGCAGGTGGCATTCGTGAAGTGGAATTTACCGGGCAGGCGTTTCAATTAATTCGTGGCGGTCGTGAACCGGCTTTGCAAGTGCGATCAATTCAAAAAGTTATTGGTGTGTTGTTGGCTAATCAAAGCCTAACGACCACTGATGCAGAGCAATTATTAAATGCATATGTGTTTCTGCGACATACAGAGAATCGCTTGCAAATGGTGAATGATCAACAGGTACATAGTTTGCCGTTAAAATCAGTGGAAAAAACCCGTCTATATTATGCGATGAATTTTTCGACATGGGAGGAGTTCCTCTTACAGCTAAATCAGCACCGCGAGAATGTGCATACTATTTTTACCCGCGTGGTGTTAGGTGCCGATCACGGCGCAAGCACGAGTGCGTCACCATCGGTTGATACAATAACAACACACTGGTTAGATTTGGCTGATGGTCGAATGCAACACGAGCACGCTTTAAATGCGTTAAGTCACGCAGGGTTTATCAATCCTGCGGATATTTATCAACGTCTGCGTGATTTAGTCACGAGTCGAGTCGTGTTAGGCATGAGCGCAATTGCGCGTGAACGTTTTGAACGTGTATTGCCGGCGATGATTAATGTTGCAACACAAAGTACTGCGCCCGATATTACCTTGCTACGTTTATTGCAATTACTGCAAGCGGTTGCGCAGCGTTCCGTATATATGTCCTTGTTGCTTGAGTATCCGCAAGCTTTGCAACAATTAGCGCGATTGTTCAGTGTGAGTCAGTGGCTAGCGGATTATATTATTCAACATCCATTGTTGTTAGATGGTTTGTTAGATAGCCGACAGTTATATCAAGCACCACGTCGTGAACAAATGGCGCAACAACTTAGCACGCGAGTGCATGAACTTTTGCAAGCCGAGCCTGATGATCAAGAACGTCAGCTTGATGGTTTGCGACACTTTAAACACGAACAAATTTTGCATGTCGCTGCGATGGACGTAACCGAAGCGTTGCCGTTGATGCGCGTGTCCGATCAATTAACGTGGCTTGCTGAAGTTATTTTAGATGAGGTATATCGTCAAGCGTGGCAAGACGTTACTCAAAAATGGGGCAAACCCAGCGCTCATCTTGCCGGCCAATTGATAACGCCGGGTATGGGAATTATTGCATACGGTAAATTAGGCGGCATCGAACTGGGTTATGGTTCGGATTTAGACATCGTGTTTATTCATAACAGCGTGGGCGAAGAACAAGTAACGCAAGGTGAGCGCAGTGTCGATAATGCCGTGTTTTTTGCGCGACTCGCGCAACGGATTATGCATAGCGTCGGCACTACCACCGTGGCGGGTGTGTTGTACGAAGTAGATTTACGTTTGCGTCCCGACGGGCAGGCCGGAGTGCTGGTGCCATCCATTACCGGTTTTGCACAATATCAGCGTGAAAAAGCCTGGACGTGGGAGTATCAAGCATTAGTCCGAGCGCGTTGGGTAGCGGGTGATCCGGCGTTAGCGGAAATGTTTGCACAGATTCGTCGCGAGATCCTTATGCGTAGACGTGATGTGGCGATCTTGCGCGTCGAGGTGCAAGAAATGCGCGAGCGCATGCGACAGAGTTTAAGTAAAAGTAAAAACGACGAATTTGACTTGAAACAGGATAGAGGTGGTATCGCTGATATTGAATTTATGGTGCAATACGGCGTTCTGGCGTGGTCGGCCGATCACCCCGAATTAACGCGCTTTCCTGACAATATCCGCTTACTGGAATCGTTTGCTGAAGCTGGCTTAATTGAAACAGCGGATGCTGCATTTTTGACCGATGCTTATCGTGAATTGCGGGGCCATATTCACCGTCAAGCATTACAAGGTGAAAATGCGGTACTGGCGGAATTATCGCCCGCATTGCGTGCAGTGGTAGAAGGTGTTGCGCGTTATTGGCAGCGCTGGATGGAAACGTAGAAAGAATGTTTGCTGCGGCTACGCAGCTGTTTATAGCAACTTGTAACCAGAAGACGTGAACTGATATGACAACGATGAGTACGATGGCTGACCGTGATGGTTGGATTTGGTTTGATGGTAAATTAATTCCGTGGCGCGATGCCAAGGTGCATGTGCTGACGCATACCTTGCATTATGGTTTGGGTGTGATCGAAGGTTTGCGTGCTTATGAAACCAGCCAAGGCACATCAATTTTTCGTTTAGCAGAACATACGCAGCGTTTATTTAATTCTGCCAAAATTTTGCAAATGGCTATGCCCTATGATCAAGCCACATTAAATGAAGCACAAAAAGAAGTTGTACGTGCAAATAAATTAGCGTCTGCCTATATTCGGCCTATTTGTTTTTATGGTTCAGAAGGTATGGGTTTACGTGCAAAAAATTTACAAGTTCATGTCGCGATTGCGGCGTGGCATTGGGGCGCTTATTTGGGTCCCGAAAGTTTAGAAAAAGGCATACGCATTAAGACCTCGTCTTATAGTCGTCATCATGTCAACGTGAATATGTGCAAAGCTAAATCAAATGGTAGTTATATGAACTCCATGTTGGCGTTAACGGAAGTATCGCAACAAGGTTTTGATGAAGCCTTGTTATTAGATACAGAAGGATATGTAGCGGAAGGTAGTAGCGAAAATATTTTTATTGTCCGCAATGGCATTTTGTATACGCCCGAATTAACGTCCTGTTTAGATGGCATTACGCGCGCGACCATTATGCAGTTAGCACGCGAACAAGGTTTGGAAGTACAGGAAAAACGCATTACGCGCGATGAAGTTTATATTGCCGATGAAGCTTTTTTTACCGGCACAGCCGCAGAAGTAACGCCTATTCGTGAGCTGGATAATCGCGTGATTGGTATTGGTCGCCCTGGGCCGATTACCTTGCAGTTGCAAGCTTTGTATTTTGATCATGTAACAGGTCGTCGCGAGCAACATGCGCAATGGTTGAATTACATTTAGCGATTAACGAACGAGAGATATATCGATAAAAAAACAGCGGCCGCGGATAGCGGCCGTTTGTATGTTGAGTGATGATGAATGAATAACGTGATGAATGCACAAGATATAAACCTAAATGCTATGCAGCGATTGGTAGCCAGCGAAAAGTTTCGTATGTGTGCTTTGGTATTGTTGGCATTTTTTCCTTTCGGCGTGGTGTTAGTAAAGTCAGCTGCTAGTACGTGTTTATTGCTGGGTTCAATAATGGGTTTTTTGTGCTGGCTTGCTTCATATCCACAGTCCTCACCGCGTTTATCTAAACAACAACGTTGGATCGCGTTCGCCTTATTGGCTTTTGTAAGTGTGGCTATTTTGGCTTTTATTTTAGGCGAGCCCGCGCAACAAGGCAGACGTGAATTAAGTCGTTTCTTGCGTTTTTTAGCTTTTGTACCGTTGGCGATTTTATGGTGGCAGATTAAGCCAAGTCGTGCGTGGTTGTGGTGGCCGATTGTGTTGGCGCCGTTTGTTTTGACCGAGGTTGCAATCTATCAAGTGTTTTTTAAATATCAACAAGAGCTCACGACGATATTGCAAACCACTAGTTATCAAAACTATTTACAATTCCTCGGACAAATTCGCGCGCAAGGCGCGACGCATGCGATTTTATTTGGTGATTTATCGCTAATGATAGGCGTAATGGCATTAGGCGCGTGGCCTTATTTTTCTCAGTACAAACAACATACGCATCGTGGCGTGCGATTGTTACGTTGGTTACCTTTAGTGAGTGTGTTAATGGGTGTGTCCGCCAGTTTTTTATCTGGTTCACGTGGTGCGTGGTTAGCCATTCCCGTGTTATTAGGTTTAGGTATCTGGATGTCTTGGAATTGGTTTGCACGTTGGCAACGTAATGCGATCATCGCTATGTTGAGCATTGGTTTGTTGCTGGTGGTAACGCTGCCATCGCTATCCGTAGTAAAACGGGTGGAACTTGCCATTCATGAAGTTGAAACTTATCAACCCGGTACAACTGCCACCTCTGTGGGTATGCGAATTGAAATGTGGCGGTTTGCATGGTCACTCTTTAAAGAATCACCTCTTCATGGTGTCGGCGTTGGTGTGTATGCGGAGCGGGCGGCGGTTGCTGCGGATCAAGGTTTGATTAACAAACGTATTGGTCATTTTAGTCACCCGCATAATGAATATTTATTTGTGATGGCGAGTCGAGGCTTGCTGGGTTTAATCGTTTTATTGGCGGTGTTTGTAGTGCCCGCTTTTATATTTTGGCGTTATCGACAAAAATCGTGGGAGCATCAAGGCGTAGCGTTCGCCGGTTTGGTGGTGGTTTTGGGATATATGATATTTGGTTTAACGGAGGCCATTTTTGCGCGGACTATTCCTATCGGCACCTATACATTTTATTTAGCGTTAATCAGCTATTACTTAAGCACCGAATCAGATGCGACTAAAGTCTGATACAACACAAGCGTCTTGCTAATAGTAGTATTGATATGAAAATGTTCGGCTATCCGTTGTTGTCCTGCAAGACCCATTTTTTTAGCAAGGGTTCGATTTGCGGCTAATTGTTGAATCGCTGCTGCGATAGCGCGTGCATTACCGGACTGTACTACTAGACCACTGACATTATGTTCGATTAATTCTGGGCTACCACCCGAATCGGTAACGATGCAGGGTGTTGCATAAGCCATGGCTTCAATGACCGCTTTTGGTAAACCTTCACGTTTTAAAGCGGGCAATACTGACGCATGACATGCGCCCATCATTTGCGGCGCATCACGACGAAAACCCGCAAGATGAATTCGATCCGCCTGACCGCTCGCTTTAATATGTTTTTGTAAGCTCGGATCTTCCATTTTGCCAACTAATAATAAATGCACATTCGCGCTGCGCGGAATATAACGCAAGCTATCAATCAACACCGGAATACCTTTGCGTGGCCGCATATTGGCCACGGAACCCACGACAAATGCGTCCTCGGGTAAATTAAACTCACCTAAGTCAGCAATGGGTATTTGGTACCACGCAAGATCGTGACCCTTATATAAGGTAACGAATTTGTCTGCTGGTAAGTGATAACCGAGAAAAGACATGTTAAGAAAATAGTGACGAATAGCTTCTGCGACGCAGATGACTTTATGAATGCGTGGGTGTAGATAGGTCGTCCATGAAGCGGGACTGAAAAAACTCACGTTGCCGACAATGCCGCGATACGCAATGATGCGCACATTAATACCTTTCGCAGCAAGCAATCCATTGGATGTAGCATTGTTATTAAAAACGTGCAAAATATGCGGTTGTTGCGTCAACAGGTGGTCGCGAATCAGCTTAATAGCGTGTCGATCATAACGACCCTTGATATTAAGTTCCGTGACGGGGACGCCTGCTTTATAGAGCTTGCTGATATGTGGAGCCTCAGGATGTGATATTACTTCAATGGCAATCCCCGCTTGATGTAAGCCAATGAAGGTATGGGTTTCGGGTAAATCGCTGTGTGAAGTCACAGCTAGTACGCGAAGTGTCATAATGTTAGTTCCTTAGTGGCCCAAATGCGTTGGGCGTTATTTGGCAAAAGCTCGTGTGTGCAACCGCATGCATCGGTTGCAATACAATGAAATAGGAGAGCTTCATGATTGAGCACATCACTGCCGTGATTATTACAAAAAATGCGCAAACAACGCTAGCGGCTTGTTTGGAATCTTTGCGACCCTTCGCTGAAGTGGTAATTTTTGACAACGGTTCTAACGATGATACTTTAATTATTGCGCGCAGTTATCCTAACGTTAAAGTTTATCAAGGTATCTTTCAAGGTTTTGGTCCGACTAAAAATCATGCAGTGAGTTTAGCGAATAATAGTTGGGTATTTTGTATTGATGCCGATGAACGTATTACACCTGCTTTAGCCGATGAGCTTACGCAATGGCCGCTAGATACGCCGGATAATCATGTTGCAAAAATTTTGCGTGAAAATTGGTTTATGGGTAAGCCCGTGCGGGTAGGTGGTTGGGGAAATGACCGTTTAATTCGTTTATTTCATCGCGTGCGTTATGGGTTTGATGATGCGCCCGTGCATGAAAAAGTATGGCTCAATTCACCTGCGGTAGTGCGCACATTTGAAGGTGTCTTGCAGCATGCTGCGGTTGATGAGTTGGGTCAGTTTTTAATTAAAATTAATCGTTATTCGGAAATTCGGCGCCAAACCAGCAAGCGAAGTTATCGTCCATTTATTATTGTATTGCGCAGCCTCGCTGCATTTTTAAAAAGCTATGTTTTAAAATTAGGTTTTTTAGCCGGCTGGCGAGGTTTAGTGATTGCAGTTGCTGATGCTAACGGCGTATTTTTTAAATATATGAAAATATATGTTTATCAACAACAACCGTCGTCAGAGAAACGTCGTTAATGCGGATTGCGCATATTAATCTAGCGCGCGGTTTTCGGGGTGGCGAACGTCAAACGGCATTATTAATTCAAGCCTTGGCCGCGATGAATGTCATGCAAGCCCTGGTTGCGCGTCAAGATTCGCCTTTGTGGAATGAATTGAAAGACGTAGCTAATTTGCAACGAATTAAAATCAAGCAACCTTATTTCTTGCGATTAACCAGATTGCGCGCTTGGCGACCTGATTTATTGCACGCACATGAAGCGAAAGCGGCGCAGTGGGCATTTTTATATAAAATTATTTATAACATTCCTTATATTATTACGCGCCGAGTATTGAACCAACCTAAAAATAATATGTTTACCAAAGCCGTGTATCGGAGCTCAATTGCAATGAGCGCGGTCTCTTCGGTAGTTGCACGGATTTTAGAAGAATATATGCCGGCAAAAACCGTGCGCCATATTCCGGATATGGTTTCTGACATTCCGCTGAACCTTGAATTACAAGTGCAGTTACAAAAAAAATATGCTGGTCACTATATTATAGGACATGTCGGCGCTTTAAGTTCGGAAAAAGGCCAGCGTATTATTATTGAAGCTGCAAAAAAAGCCGCTGAAACAAAACCAACATTACATTTTGTCTTGGTAGGCGAAGGCGCCGATCGAATTTATTTAGAAAATAAAATTCAAGAATATCATTTAACTAACGTAGAATTAGTGGGCTTTACGCGAGAAGTGAGTACGTGGATCTCGGTGTTTGACGTCTTTATATTTCCGTCTTTGCAGGAAGGTTTCGGATCCACTTTATTAGATGTGATGAAACTCAACAAACCCATTATTGCGGCTCGCACCGGCGGAATACCGGATTTAATCCGCCATGAAAAAAATGGCTTATTAATTACCGCTGGCAGCGCTCTTGAACTAGTGAACGCTATCGACAGATTATCGCAGGATAAACAGTTCGCTCAGTGTTTGGCGAAAGAAGGCACGCAAAGTTTAGGTTCTTATCTACCCGTGACAGTAGCTGAGTGCTACCATGCTTTATATCGTCAATGTTTGCAGTAATAATTACTTATGAAAATTCATATTCCTGATTTTAGTCAAACGCGCGTTTTAGTGATCGGCGACGTGATGTTAGATCGTTATTGGTACGGTCCTACATCACGAATTTCCCCCGAGGCGCCAGTGCCTATTGTTAAAGTTGATCGCATTGAAGATCGTCCCGGCGGTGCTGCAAACGTCGCGTTAAATATTGCTTCTTTATTAGGCCAAACCACGGTGCTCGGTTGGGTCGGCGCTGATGAATCCGCGCAGATTTTACGGACACAATTAGAACAACGTGCGGTGCAGTGTCAGTTATTAACTACGGCGCAGCATGCAACCATTACCAAATTACGCATTGTTAGTCGCCAACAACAATTAATTCGCATGGATTTTGAAGATGGTTTTGCTAATGCAGAGTATGCCAACTTAGTACACGCATATGATGAAGCCTTGAGTCAATGTGATGCGGTGATTTTGTCGGATTATGGCAAAGGTACCTTGCTTGATGTGGCGGATTTAATCGCGCGCGCGCGTGCTGCAGGCAAAGCCGTGTTAATTGATCCTAAAGGTACAGATTTTTCGCGTTATAAAAATGCCAGCGTGATCACGCCGAATCAATCTGAATTTGAAGCGGTTGTCGGTGTGTGTGTGGATGAAGCGACACTCATTCAAAAAGCCGAACAATTGCGTCAGTCTTTAAACTTAGACGCTTTATTAATTACGCGCAGTGAAAAAGGCATGGCTTTATTTCGTAAAAATCAACAGCCTTTATTATTACCTACGCATGCGCGCGAAGTGTTTGATGTGACCGGCGCCGGTGATACCGTGATTGCAGTATTGGCTGCAGGGATAGCGGCGAAAATGGAATGGGCTGATGCCACCGCTTTATCCAATTTAGCTGCAGGCGTAGTCGTGGCTAAATTAGGTACTGCAACGGCGAACTTACGCGAATTACAATTAGCGATGTTAGCGCATGAACCATTGCAACGCGGCGTCGTGCAAGAAGATGCGTTGTTAGCGTTGTTAGCGCGCGCGCGCGCCAGCGGTGAACGCATTGTTATGACAAATGGTTGTTTTGATATTTTGCATGCAGGGCATGTGGCTTATTTAGCGCAAGCTCGTGCGTTGGGTGATCGTTTGATTGTCGCCGTTAATAGTGATGAATCAGTAAAGCGTCTGAAAGGCCCGCAACGTCCAGTGAATGCAGTGGCGCAGCGTATGATTGTATTAAGTGCTTTAGAAAGCGTCGATTGGGTAGTACCCTTTTCTGAAGACACACCTGCACGCATCATTGAAAAATTGCAGCCGGATGTTTTGGTGAAAGGCGGCGATTATAAAGTTGAACAAATCGCTGGCGCAGAAAGTGTGCATGCAAGAGGTGGCGACGTTATTGTATTAGGTTTTATTGACGGCTGTTCGACCAGCGGGATTATTGAATCCATTCAGAAGAGCATGTGAGATGATTATTGTAACGGGCGGCGCAGGTTTTATTGGCAGCAATTTAGTAAAAGCGCTAAATGAACAAGGTCGTACGGATGTTATTGTGGTTGATGATTTGCAAGACGGGACTAAGTTTTTTAATTTAGCCGATTGTGAAATTGCGGATTATCTTGATAGCGCAGATTTTTTAAATCGCCTGCAAGTGGGTGAGTTTGACGGCGAACCCATTGACGCGATTTTTCATCAAGGGGCGTGTTCTTCGACCACGGAATGGAATGGTCGTTACATGATGGAAAACAATTATGCGTATTCAAAAGAGTTATTACATTTTTGTATGGCGAAAGACGTGCCTTTTATTTATGCCTCGTCAGCTGCAGTATATGGTGGCAGCGCAGTTTTTAAAGAAGAGCGTCAGTTTGAAAAACCATTAAATGTGTACGGCTACTCAAAATTTTTATTTGATCAATATGTGCGCGCGCGTTTAGTCGAAGCTCCTGCACAAATTGTAGGTTTGCGTTATTTCAATGTGTATGGCCCGCGTGAACAACATAAAGGTTCGATGGCCAGTGTCGCTTATCATTTTGACAAACAGTTGCATGATACGGGTGCGATGCGTTTGTTTGAAGGCTCCGATGGTTATGACGATGGCGAACAACGACGTGATTTTATTTATGTAGCTGACGTTATTAAAGTAAATTTATGGTTTATGCAAAATCCGCAAGTGTCTGGCGTATTTAATTGCGGCACTGGTCATAGCCAAACTTTTAATGATGTTGCGCATGCGGTACGTGCTTATCATGGTAATGGCGAAATTCAATACATGCCTTTTCCGGAACATTTAAAAGGTCGGTATCAAAGTTTTACTGAAGCAGATATGAGCTTGTTGTACGAAGCAGGTTATCAGGATCAGTTTATGACGGTAGAAGAAGCGGTACCTTTATATATGGATTTTTTGAATCCACAACCTTAGTCACATATGAGTAATATCATTAAACGTTATCTTGTCATTGGCCCTGCATGGGTGGGTGATATGGTAATGGCGCAAGCGTTATTTATAAGTTTAAAACAACAAAATCCTGATTGTATTATTGATGTGGTAGCGCCTGCTTGGTCAGTTGCGTTATTGGCGCGCATGCCAGAAGTGCGAAACAGTTGGACGTTAGCAGCGGCTCATGGTGAGTTGGCTTTAATGAAACGTTGGCGGTTAGGCAAACAATTGCGCGCGGAGCAGTACACGCATGCGATTACATTGCCGCGTTCATTTAAAGCGGCATTGGTACCTTGGTTTGCGCGTGTGCCGCAACGCATTGGTTTTAATAGTGAGTTACGCTGGGGTTTATTAAATGATAGGCGCGTGTTAGATCGTCAACATTTAAACCAAACTGTTAAACGTTTTGTCGCCTTAGGATTATCGCGAACGGACGCCGCCACAGCTTTTATGATTCCACAACCGCGGCTACGTATTGATCTTGATAATCAGCAGCTTTTATTGCAACGATTAAATTTAAATAGCAAAAAACCGATTGTTGCAATGATGCCCGGTGCAGAATATGGTCCAGCTAAACAATGGCCACTTGAATATTTTGCAGAACTCGCGCAGCAATTAGCGGTGCAAGGTTATCAAACGTGGATTTTAGGTTCGACAAAAGATAAACCTGCAGGTCAGATGATTGTCGATCTGGCAAATATTACTAGCGTGCGGAATTTATGCGGCGAAACGCGCTTAGAAGATGTAATTGATTTATTAGCGAGTGCGCAAGTTGTAGTCAGTAATGATTCAGGCTTAATGCATATTGCGGCTGCGGTGAATGTGCCGGTAGTAGCCATTTATGGTTCGTCGAGTCCGACATTTACGCCGCCTTTGAGTCATCACGCAGAAATAATGTACCAAGGTTTAAGTTGCAGCCCGTGTTTTGAACGTCACTGTCCATTAGGTCATTATAATTGTCTACGAGAAATTTCAGCCGCCGACGTCGCGCAGCGCATCCAAAAAATCCGCGCCCAAATAAATACCAAATAAATACCAGCTAAGTTAATTATTTTTTTTGTAAAATCTTGTCCAGCATTTTTATTACTTCTTCAGGCTTAATCATATTCATGACGTCAGGGTCACGCACACGTTGTCCCCATGGTGCAGTTGCGATGGTTTGTTGATTAAATTTTTCTAAAGCAGCGGGATAGGCATTCACTACGTATTCAAGTTGGCCATACGGCCCCGTGCGCGCGGGATTAGAGCTGGCGTATAAACCTATTACGTCGGTGCCAACTGCGTTAGCAATATGTAAAGGCCCCGTGTCCGGCGCGATAACCACGCGTGCTGATTGTAATAATGCGGCTAATTGTTTTAGATTGGTTTGTCCTACGAGATTAATGGGTTTGTGTGTACACGCCGCATAAATTTCATCTGCCAGATTTTTTTCAACAGCATTATTACCACCGCTTAAAACCGTACGTAAATCATAACGAGTGTAAGCATAATCAATGACAGCGGCATAACCACTGGTTGACCAATTACGAAAATTGCGCAACCGGGCACTGCTACACGCATTAATAACTAAATACGGTGTTTGCACGCGCGCACGCATGGCAGTGCTGGCATCCGTTGGAATGGGTAGATCCCATATTAATTGTGGATTAACAATGCCCAATGTTTCGGCAAATTGTAAAAAACTATCTAATACATGATTCTGTGCTTGAGGCGAAATTTTTTGATTACTAAATAACCATTGGCTGTTACGTGCGCGTGTTTTATCAAAACCAATTCGGCTTGCTGCATTGATTGCTAAGCTAAAAATATTTGCGCGCCATGAAGCTTGCATGTGCAAGAGCACATCGAAATGACGTTGTCGCAATAACTGACGCAATCGAAAATATTCACGTAAGGTGCGTTTTTTGTGTACGACGATAAATTCTACATCGGCAATATCGCCGATCAGCTGATGTTCTAAAGCCCCAATCACCCACGTGATTTGGCAATGCGGCCACTGATGTTGTAGGGTGCGAAGCAATGGCAGCATATGCGTAATATCGCCAATAGCGGATAATCGCAAAATACAAATGGAAGCCGGTGCAGATGCTGGATGCGGCATTTCAGTTAACAACGAATGGGAAGATGGTTCATGCATGTGGCCGAGATTATCGAGCATCAGCGACATATCGTCTATGACGCAGCAATAAAAGATCCGATGATGGTTTTGCAATTGCCTGCAGCCACTGAAGAAAGCGCGCAACGGGCAGCAGCGGGTCGTGGTCAAACGTGGATTGTGTCGCATGTGACGGGCGCCGTCGTCTTGCGTCATTATCGACGGGGCGGGGTTATCGCGCGCATAGTGAGTGATCGTTATTTATGGTTAGGTTGGCAACATACTCGGCCGTATCGTGAATGGCAGTTACTTAAAATTTTATATGACGCAGGCTTACCGGTTCCGCAACCTGTGGCTGCGCAGGCGTATCGCGAAGGTCTTAGTTATACCGCCGATTTGGCGACTCGTTATCTGGAAAATAGTCAGCCGCTATCTCATTTTTTGTTGCAGCAATCCACAGATTGGCAAGTGCTAGGGCAAATGCTGCGGCGTTTTCATCGTGCCGGTGTATGGCATGCCGATCTTAATGCGCATAATATTTTATGCACGGCGCAGGGGCCTTATTTAATTGATTTTGATCGAGGGCGATTATTAGCAGCGGAAAAAGACCAGATTACAGGCTGGATGCAGGCTAATTTAGCGCGTTTATTGCGCTCCTTGCGTAAATTAAAACGACAAACCCCGGGATTCTATTTCGAAGAAACACGTGACTGGCCTCAATTGCTCGCGGCCTATCATGCGGCCGAGCGTTGAAGACCTGCTGCAAATAGTCGCAGAGCAGCGCAACGACTTGAAAACAGTTAAACTACGCAGCATTACAAACCATCCATAGCGAGTGAGTTGTCATGCCAGGGCGTGATTATATTATTGATAATATTAGTGAAGCGGTCAGTGTTAAGCAGGCCATGTTGCTCGAAGTTGGTTTATTAAACACCATTCATGACGTTGCCGAACGTTGTCTGCAAGCCATTAAAGCCGGCAATAAAATAATGTTTGCGGGCAATGGTGGCAGCGCCGCGGATGCACAACATTTAGCAGCAGAATTGGTTGGGCGTTATCGTTATGACCGCCCCGGCTTACCTTCATTAGCGTTGACTACCGATACTTCTATTTTGACGGCGGTGGGTAATGACTATGGTTATGAACAAATTTTTTCGCGTCAAGTACAAGCCAATGGTAAAGCCGGTGATGTATTTATCGGTATTACGACGTCGGGCAATTCTAAAAATGTATTGTTAGCGATCGAACAAGCCAAAAAAATGGATATCGTGACAGTTGGTTTTGCCGGTAATCAAGGCGCGATTCAAAGTGCTTGTGATTATTGTATTGCGATTCCTTCAGATCAAACTCCCCGCATTCAAGAATGCCACATCATGGTTGGACAAATCCTTTGTGGTTATATTGAGGCCAGTTTGTATCCTCGTTCTTGAGATTCGATATGCAACCCGCAGTGTTTTTAGATCGTGACGGTGTTATTAATCGTGACAAAGGTTATGTGTGGCGGATTGAAGATTTCGAATTTTTGCCGGGCGTGTTTGATGCCTGTCGGCATTTAAATCAGTTAGGTTATGCTTTAGTGATCGTGACTAATCAGTCCGGTATCGGTCGTGGCTATTTCAGTTTTGATGATTTTGCGGTGCTGAATAACTGGATGCTCCAACAGTTTGTCGCTAACGGCGTACACATCAGCGATGTTAAAAATTGTCCTTATCATCCCACTGAAGGCGTCGGTGAGTTTCGGATTGAATCTGTTTATCGTAAACCCGGTCCACAAATGTTATTGGATGCGGCAGTCGATCATCAGTTAGATTTAAGTGCTTCATTTATTGTTGGCGATAAAGCCTCTGACATACAAGCCGGCAAAAATGCCGGTGTGCAAAAATGTTTTCTAATTCATCCACAAGGTACACAAGCCGTGTTGCAGGCGTATGGTGCCGATGCCGTTTATGCCTCGTTATATGACATGGTTCAAACAGAGTTTAAAGTAGAAGGTAAAGCTTCATGAAGCTAACAATTTTTGGTTCAGGTTATGTCGGTTTAGTCACGGGCACGTGTTTTGCCCAGGCCGGCAATGATGTTTTATGTGTAGATGTAGACGCTAAAAAAGTGGCGCGCTTAAAACAAGGCGATATTCCTATTTATGAACCCGGTTTAGAAAAACTCGTTCAACAAAACCAAGCATCGGGTCGTCTGCGGTTTACCACCGACATCGCTGAAGGTGTCGCTCATGGAGAATTTCAATTTATTGCAGTAGGCACTCCTCCGGATGAAGATGGTTCTGCGGATTTACAACACGTCGTCGCAGTGGCGCGCAGTATCGGTCAATATATTACTGAATATAAAGTGATCGTTAATAAATCAACGGTACCGGTTGGCACTGCCGACAAAGTTCAAGAAACTATTTTGCAAGTTTTGCAAGCGCGCGGCGAAGACATTGCTTTTGATGTCGTATCGAATCCGGAATTTTTAAAAGAAGGCGCAGCTATTAACGATTTTAATAAACCGGATCGCATCGTCATTGGTTCTGATAGTCCGCAAGCGATTGAATATATGCGTCGTTTATATCAACCGTTTAATCGTAATCATGATCGTTTGATTGTCATGGATGTGCGTTCTTCCGAATTAACGAAATATGCGGCGAATGCAATGTTGGCAACTAAAATCAGTTTTATGAATGAGCTGGCAAATTTAGCAGTGCGTTTAGGTGCGGATATTGAAAAAGTGCGAGTAGGCATTGGCTCCGATCCACGAATTGGTTATCAATTTATTTATCCCGGCTGTGGTTACGGTGGCTCTTGTTTTCCAAAAGATGTTAAAGCCTTAAATTACACCGCTAAACAAGTAGGCTGGGAGCCACAAATTTTGCGCGCCGTAGAAGCCGTCAATAATTATCAAAAACAATGGTTGTTTGAACGTTTAAATAATTATTTTAAAGGTAATTTAAAAGGCCGCACGATCGCAGTCTGGGGCCTAGCCTTTAAACCGAACACCGATGATATGCGCGAAGCACCGAGTCGCGAATTATTAGAAGCCTTATGGAAAGCCGGCGCTAAAGTGCAAGCGCATGATCCGATTGCGAACAATGAAGCCAGGCATCTATATGGCGAACGCGCTGATTTAGTATTAGTTGATCAGCCTTATGACGCGTTAAAAAATGCAGATGCGTTGGCGATTTGTACAGAGTGGGATAGTTATCGTAGCCCGAACTTTGAGCTTATTCGCGACGCATTGAAAGAGTCTTTAATTGTTGATGGTCGTAATTTGTACGATCCTAAACATATGCAAGAAGTGGGTATTTTTTATCAAAGCGTAGGACGACCCTAACTTATTATTTAAAAGTTTATTATAAAAACAAGGAGCATTATTATGAAGCGGTATCTGATTTTAGTAGGCTTAGTTTATGTGTTAGTGGGTTGTGCTGATACACATAAAATAATACGGCAAGACGTCGTGAAAGATTTTCGAATTACCCCTAATGATAAGATATGTATTTCTGTACCAATAGACGGTTTATATCGTGCGCGCGTTTATAAAGGGTCAGGCGAAAACACGTCTCGTATTATTTATTCTGAATTTATGAAGAGAAGCCGAATGGTTAAGCTGAGCGCAGCATTTCAAGAGTTTGAAGCGGTTCAAGAAGAAGCCAAGAGTGCTAATTGTAAATATTTAGTTCATTCCACAATTTTAAATTGGGAAGATAGAGCAACCGAATGGTCTAGCATTCCTGATAAAGTAGAAATAAAAATAGAAATCATAGAGACCTTAACGTCAAACACTATGTTACTTACAATAATCAAAGGCACTAGTGGTGTTGCGACGTTGGGCGGAGATCATCCGCAGGACTTATTGTTGTCGCCCATAGGAAAATTTGTATCGTCTTTATATTTTTAATCTTGATTATTGCAGCCTAGGAGCTAATGAAGCGGGAAAACTTGTAATATAAAAAAACAAAGTCAAAAAATTATTAAAAATTAGTTTTAAAGTAAATTTTACTTTTTTTATTCTTGATTTAACCGCTGGAGATTTAAATGGCTGCGAGTGATGAGTGGGAAATTAAATATTTAACAGAGTCGGGTTGGGTAATTGGTGGTTATCGATTGGACTCTGGCAAACAAAAAGAAGATGCAAAACCACGGGGCGGAGTATTATTTGTTAAGCGCCGTGTTATCTTGGGAGTGCTTGGAGTACCTTCTTCTTTAAATGTGGATGAATCACGCCACAATTTAATAAATGATACTAATAAAATTAATGCACTATTGGCAAAATACGGAGAGCCTAAATTTAGAATATAAAGGGAGACTGCTTTTAAGAATCAATAGAGTAAACTTATTTGATAAAATAACGGGACGCTACCCTTGAATTCTTATAAAGCAGAAGCATTTCGTTCGTCGCTACGCGACTACAGCGAGTAACTTTGATTGCCAGGGATGGATGAATGCAGATTTTGCAGGAGCAAAAATCTGCTTGTCGTAACAAAAAGTCACCAACGCCGCTCTCTTGCATCCCTGCAATCGCGGCATTCGAACATCCTGTTCATCAAATACTCCCCTGATGTCTCGCTGCGCGTAAATATTACGCGCAGCTTCCTTATGTTTGATCTGTTGTTACGGGTCGTCCTGACGCGACCTCCCTGTCGCGGCGTGACTAAAACAAACCTCCTGTTTGTTTTTCCCGACAACATCTCAAACACTCGGCGAGCCATAGGGGCATTTGCTTTGTTCTGGATGAAAAATGAATTAAAGCAAAGTAGTGTTTTAAGGAATGGAAAGTAACGTAGCCCGGATGAAGCCGAATATATTCGGCGCAATCCGGGGTGAATTGTAAAAAGCCTTCCCGGATTTCGCCCGTTACTACGGGCTCCATCCAGGCTACATTTTAATTAAGCCCATGCGTTCTTATTTAACTTAAATGTTAAACGAAGGGATAATGCCCGTTATGGTGTGCCGAGAAGTGTTTAAGGGGTAGCGACACATGAACAGGGATGTTCATGTGAGCCGATCGCAACACGATGTTGCGTTGAGGCGACGCGTTAGCCATTAAACACGGCGAGGGAATACTTGAATGGAATCGTATTCCATTCAAGTGCACAACATTCGGGCGAGTATTTGATGAACAGGATGTTCGAATGCCGCGATTGCAGGGATGCAAGAGAGCGGCGTTGGTGACTTTTTGTTACGACCGCAGATTTTTGCTCCTGCAAAATCTGCAATCACGCCATCCATGGCGATCAAAAGTTACTCGCTGTAGTCGGGTAGCGACGAGCGAAACGCTTCTGCTTTTAATAAAAAATGTTACGACCGCAGATTTTTGCTCCTGCAAAATCTGCATTCACGCCATCCTTGGCGATCAGCGAATTTTTGCTCCTGCAAAATCTGCATTCATGTCATCCCTGGCAATCAAAGTTACTCGCTAATTCGCGTAGCGACGAGCGAAACGCTTCTGCGCTTATACATTTCAGGAGTCGAGCTGTTATTCGATTGGAGCGTATCTTAATATAACTCCGCCAGAGGAAAGCTGTCTCGCTTCAAGCAATTTCAGTTTTTGATAGTTTAATCCAAGATTGAAAAGATACCGGCCTTTACCAAGAAATACAGGTGCGACACAAAGTCGGTATTCGTCAAAAAGATTTGCTTTCATGAGCGATTCCGAAAGAATGCCGCTTCCAAAAACGAACATATTTCCATTTCCTTGCTGTTTCAGCTTTGGTAGTTCCGCAATAGCGTCTCTTACGATGATGGTATTGTTCCAATCCGCACTCTCAAGTGTCGGTGAACAAACGACCTTGGAGATTTTATTCATATACTCCGCAGTTATTCCTTCGGCTGTTCCTACCGCTTTTGTCCAATAATCGGCCATGCCCTTGTAAGTTGTTTCGCCAAAAACAAGCATGTCGGCTGTTTGTAATTGTTCATTGCTTAAATCTTCAAGCTCCTTGCCCCAGGCAAGCTCATGAAAGCTTAAGTCCCAATTCTTTTCACCCTCGAAGTATCCATCAAGAGTAATTACATTCCACATGATTAATTTTTTCATATAATTTTTTTAAATATAAGAATTAGTTTACTAGTTGATCGTGTTTGAGTTGCTGATAGTAATGTTCTGCTATGTGGGTATATGACTGACAGCATTGTTGAGCGCGTTGACCGGTTGTTGCTACGTTTTGTGGTTGCGCATAAATTTCTTGTAATAATGTCGGTAGTTGTAGAGCGCTTACCTGAAAGATGGCTTGCTGGTTTTTTAGTAAGGTTAATTCTTCTGAGAAATTTTGCATGTACGGCCCGGTAATAATGGTTTTGCTTAAGGCCGCGGGTTCTAAAATATTATGCCCGCCAATGTTTACAAAGCTACCACCCACAATGACTAAATCGCTATGCGCATACAAAGCCATGAGTTCGCCTAAGGTATCCGCTAAATAAATATCGGTCTGCTCCGTGATTATGTCTTTCTGGCTGCGCACGGCAATATTAAATTCTTTTAATTCGCGCGAGATGTCGTGGCGCCGTTCCGGATGTCGGGGTGCAATGACTAACAAAGGCCGTGGCGTTAGATGACGCCACGCGTCAACGATGATGCGTTCTTCGCCTGCATGTGTAGACGCGGCTAAATAATAAGTACGTTCTGGAATAAAATTTGGATAATTCTTTTCGAGGTGCAGCGAAAACTTTAAATTACCCATGATCTGAATTTTTTCTGCGGCAACGCCTAAGGCTAGATAGCGTTCGGCTTCTGCATCTGCGCGTGCATAGATTTTATCTACATTCATAACGGCGATTTTTTGAATGGCGTGTTGCAGGTTTATACTGCACGCGCTTAAACGAGCGTTTAAGATAGCCAGTGGTATATTGGCTTGCTTAATCGCGCCAAATAAATTTGGCCACAATTCGGTTTCCATCATTAAAGCGCAGCGTGGTTGGAAGTTTTTTAGAAATCGCTTAATAGCGCGTGGATAATCTAATGGGCAAAACGCATGGCTTAAGGTCATGCCATAGGCGGGGTGAGTTTTAACTAAGCGCGCAGCGGTAGCGGTATTGGTGGTGATGAGTATGTGTTGTTGTGGGTGTTGCTGCTGAATGATTTTTACTAAAGGTTTTGCGGCTTGCCATTCGCCTACTGAAGCGGCGTGTATCCAAATGGCGTTGATGTTGCTATGACGATAAAAACCGTAACGTTCGCGTAAATACTGCCAGCCGCCTTGGCGGCGATAAATTTCTCGCAGTGTGAATAAAAAAACAATGGGGCTAAGTAAGCATAACAACGTTCGATACCAGAAGAGTGGACGTTGCAATGCGGGAGCTGTCATTAATTAATAAATATTCGGTTCGCCAGCAGGGCGGGTTTTAAAACGTTTATGCGTCCATAGGTATTGTTCGGGTGCGAGACGAATAGCACGTTCCATGATTAGATTAGTGGTAGCTGCATCAATAACATCGTCGCCAGTAGGAAAGTTTTCAACGGGTGGATGCACCACAACTTTATAATAAGGCGCGTCTGACGTGCGATAGGGAAAAAACGGCAAAATAATCGCGTTGGTAAGTTGCGCCATGCGCGCAGTAGCGGTCAACGTTGTTGCTTGTACGCCAAAAAATGGCGCAAATACGGTGTCATGATGGCCGAAGTTTTGGTCAGGAGCATACCAACTGATTAAACCATTTCGTAAGCCCTTAATAAGGCCTCTCGTATTTTTACTATTGATGACATCTTTATATAGATCACTACGTGCTTTTAGCATAATGCGTTCAAATAATGCATTTTTAGATTTTTTATACATGACTTGAATGTTAGCGTGAGGGCGTAAAAAACGGCCACTGATTTCGGTGCAAGTCATATGGCAACTTAAAAACATAATAGGACGACCACTTTTTTTTGCGGCCTCGATATGTTCTAAGCCTTCAATGTGTCCCAATGACTGAAAGCGCTGTTCGTTTCCCCACCACGCTAAGCTGGTTTCCATTAAGGCAATGCCTATGTTTTCAAAACAACGGTATAACCAATCGGCACGGATTTTTTCATCTACTTCGGGGAAACATAGTTTTAAATTAATGCGTCCTACACGACGACGACTATGCGCAATATAATAAAATAAGCGACCAATAATCTTGCCTAACCAGATTTGTAAGCGTAAGGGCAGATAAGTAATTGCGCGTGCGATGCCAATCCATAACCAAACAACAATGTATCGAGGACTTAGTGCTTGCCGCAGTGTTATTGTTTGCTGCATGGATTATTTCATCCACTGATTAATGAGTTGTAAATCGGCAATTGATAAAGTGCCCACTGCTTGTTTTAAACGCAGATGATTTAATACGTATTCATAACGAGCTTGTGCGTAATCACGTTTGGCGCCGAACGTATCGCGTAATGAGCGTAATACTTCGGTAGTATTACGGGTACCTACTCTGAAGCCAACGTTGGTCGCGTCATACGCCGCTTGGGTTGAGATCATGGATTGTTTCAGTGCGTTTACCCGGGCAATACCAGCCGATACATTTAAATAGGCATCACGGGTTTGGCGAATCACTCGGCGTCGAGTGTCTTCTGCTTGTTGTCGTAATGCTTCACTGCGATAAACCGATTGACGAACACGCGAAGAGGTTGCACCCCCAGAATAGATAGGAACATGGAGTTGCAACATTAGACTATCTTGGGTTTGCTCGCTGCCGCCGAAGCTGCCGCCTTCGGAATCGCTGTAATCGTGTTGGGCAATTAAATCTAACGTTGGATAATGTTCTGCGCGCGTTTGATTGATGTCATGTTCGGCGGCATCAAGAGCAAATTGGTTGGCAAGTAGGGATAAATTATTTTTTAATGCATTATCAACCCACGCTTGTTTATCAGCAGGTTCTGGATCGAGGAGGGGCACGTTCTCTGAAAGATTCGCTAAACCATCGTAGTACTGACGCGTCAGCACCCACAATGCTTCAATGTAACTTGCAAATTGATTGTCCGCTTGAATTTTAGCAGCAGTGGCGCGATCGTATTCGGATTGTGATTCTTTAACGTCAGTGATCGGAATTAAACCAACATTGTAGCGTTGTTTAGATAATTCTAATTGTTTGCCTACACTTTTAAGCTCAGAGTTGGCGAACTCCACATTATCTTGGGCGCTTAATACCGCAAAATAGGCTTCGGTTGCAGTAATAATAAGTTCTTGTTCTGTTAAGCGATATTCAAGTTCAGCTTGTGCATTGCTAGCCTTGCTTTGACGCAAGCGTTCCCAATAAGCGCGGTTATACAATGATTGATTTAAATTTAAATTATAACCTTGGCTTTCAGTATCTCTAGAGCCTGTAGTAATGAAGCTGCTGTCGCTGCTTGTTACATCAGTAGTGCCGCGCGAAATATTGACGTTACCTGAGATTTGAGGCAATAAAGCCGCGCGACTTTGTGTAACGTTTTCACTAATTACATTAAATTGAGCTTTGGCTGCTAACAAAGAAGGATTCTCTTGTAAGCCGTCTTGATACACCTGTAATAAATCAGCAGCGTGCAACATTGGACTTATGCCGACGCTGTTGATAAAACCAACACTTATTAATAATAAAGTTCGTAAAGGAAGTATTTTTTTTGGCATGATAAAAGTATCCAATTTATAAAATATTTAATAGCGCGTCATCTGAGCATCAATTTCTTGTGCCCAGGCGTCGATGCCACCGGCTAAATTAGCAACATTGAAACCTTGTTGTTGCAAATAGTGCGCGACTTGCAGGCTACGCATGCCGTGGTGACACATCACCACAATCGGCAGATCGTCCGGTAACTCTTGATACCGGCGGGTGATTTCACCCATCGGTATATGGAGAGCACCTTCAATATGACAAATGGCCCATTCGCTGGCTTCGCGCACATCCAGCACTAATGGTGCGGTCACATTATTGAGTTGTTGTTGGAGCGTCTGTACTGAAAGTTGTTCCATTATATATAACGATCGCTGGCAAGATTAAAAGCTCGGGCATTCTAGCATGACTCCTTTTATAGGTTGAGGCATGCCTAAGCGAAAACGCAGGAAAAGACTACGAATGAATAGAGGAATGGCGTGCGGTCAGGAACACGCCGATTTGCGACAGATTTGTCTAATGTGCGAGCGTTGCAGCTAAACGTGGATCAACCGGTAGGCTGATAGTGAAGGTAGCGCCGGCATCGGCATTGTTCGCAAAATAGAGCGCACCCCCATGATCGTTCATGATGATATCGCGAGCGATGGTTAAGCCCAGACCTATGCCTTTGCCGCGTGCCTTGGTGGTAAAAAAAGGTTCAAAGATTTTGTCGGCGATGTTTTTGGGTACGCCATCACCACTGTCGCACACACTGATTAAAACATGATTGTTCTGATAGCTAGTGCTAATGACGATTTCGCTGGATTCATTGCTGTTTAACGACGCTTCGCTCACCGCGATCGCATGCCGGGCGTTAGATAATAGATTTAATAAAACATGGGCGATATCACCGACGTTGCAATACACCAAGGGCAATTCAGCGAATTGCGTGCGCAAAGTGGCGATATATTCACAGTCATTTTTGATAACCGCTAATAGACGTTGAATCATCGCGTTAATATCGGTTTCAGTTTCTATCACAATATCGCTTTGATCAAAACTGAGTAAGGCCTCTACTAACGTAAGTGCTGAACGCGTAGTTGATAAACTGGTGCGCACGCTGGCATCCATTTGGGTTTTTAGTGCGGCATTTTCATTGGCAGATTCGATGCTCATGTGTTCTACATCATGTTGTAAACCTTGTAAGTTTTTGAGTAGATAATGCAAATGCGTGCCGGTTTCCCGACATACGCCCGCTTGTACTTGACCTAAGGTTCGGAGTTTGTGCGCAACAATTAAGCTATCTTCGATTTTGGTTTGTTGGATTTTTTGCTCGGCTAATGCTTGAGTGGTTTGTTCTAATAAATCATGTTGTTCTTTGACAACGCTATTGAACACCTCTAAATGTAAACGTTCTTCTTTTTGTTGCGCCCATTTTTCAGTTAAAGAATGCGCGGCTTGAATGATTTCAATGTTGTCGAAGGGTTTTTGTAAAATAAGTAATTTATTATCTTGATTTAAACGATGCGAAATATCATGCCAGGTATGATCAGAATAGGCTGAACAAATAACCACTTGTAAATCAGGATCCACACTCCACAGTTTTTCAATCGTCTCAAGTCCATCCCAGCCAGGGGGCATGCGCATATCTACAAACGCTAAGGCATACGGCAATCCCGTTTCATGAGCGCGTTTCACCATTTCAAAGCCTTCTTGGCCTTGATGCGCATCACTTAATTCGAATTCATATTTGAACGCAGAAGCGGTGTGAGTAGGCGAATCATCAAATAATGCGGCTTCGGCAGCCGCTAGCTCTAACCCTTTATCATCTCGCTGGTTAAGTACTTTATGAAATACATTATGAATATCCAGATTATCGTCAATAATCAAAATTCGGTTGTTGCGTTCCGTTAGGTGAGCCATAGACAATTCCCTGTGCTTTTATTTAACAACACATGTGCCGTTCGATTCACTAGACATCGTCGACATATGCTTATCCATGGACAGTTTTGCGGCTGCGCAAGCGGATCCTTTAGATTGAATTAACCTTGCATTGCGCAGGTAAATTACCTACCCTGAGCACGCTACAAGCTAGGGGTGCCCCGCCGTTTACGGAGCGGGCTGAGACTCAAACCCTTTGAACCTGAACCAGTTTATGCTGGCGGAGGGAAGCTGCAGTACTTTCCCAGTGCTCATCTTGCCTTCGCTGAATTTGCCCATGAGGGGCTAATGCCCGAAGGAGATTTATATGAGCGCCATTCCACAATCATTTGTGCAACAAACCGCAGAGTTATCCGCGGATGTGACGCGACCTTTGTCGGGTTCGCGCAAAATTTATATAAAAGGGTCGCGCGCGGATGTGCAAGTAGCGATGCGTGAAATTCATTGTGATCCTACTTCTGCTAGTTTTGGCGTCGAAGAAAATCCCCCTGTTACGGTTTACGATACTTCCGGTCCTTACAGCGACCCGACGGTTAAAGTTGATTTATTAAAAGGCTTGGCGCCGTTGCGCGCAAATTGGATTAAAGAACGCAATGATACCGAGCAACTCAGTGGACCAAGCTCACACTTTGGTCGCGTTCGCCAAGTTGATGCGGGTTTAGCGCATTTACGTTTTGAACATATTCGCGCACCGTTACGCGCTAAAGCCGGCGCGAATGTTAGCCAAATGCATTACGCCAAACGCGGCATCATTACACCTGAAATGGAATATATTGCCATTCGTGAATCTTTACGTTTACAAGAACAACGCGCTGATTCGCGTTATGAAAAATTATTAATTCAACATCGCGGTCATAATTTTGGCGCACAGTTACCAACAGAAATTACCGCAGAATTTGTTCGCGATGAAGTGGCACGCGGCCGCGCTATTATTCCCGCCAACATTAATCACCCGGAATTAGAACCGATGATTATTGGTCGCAATTTTTTAGTTAAGATTAATACCAATATTGGTAATTCAGCAGTAACTTCTTCGATTGCGGAAGAAGTTGAAAAAATGGTGTGGTCAGCGCGCTGGGGTGGTGACACCGTTATGGATTTATCAACCGGTAAAAATATTCATGAAACGCGGGAATGGATTATCCGTAATTCACCCGTACCGATTGGTACCGTGCCGATTTATCAAGCATTAGAAAAAGTAAACGGAGTAGCAGAAGATCTAACGTGGGAAATTTTTCGCGATACTTTAATTGAACAAGCTGAACAAGGCGTGGATTATTTTACTATTCATGCAGGCGTGCGTTTAGCGTATGTGCCGATGACGGCAAAACGCTTGACCGGTATTGTTTCGCGCGGAGGTTCCATTATGGCGAAATGGTGTCTGTCGCATCATAAAGAAAATTTTCTCTATACACACTTCGAAGAAATTTGCGAAATCATGAAAGCCTATGACGTGTCGTTTTCATTAGGCGATGGTTTGCGCCCCGGTTCGTTGGCAGATGCGAACGATGAAGCACAGTTTGCAGAATTAGAAACATTAGGCGAGCTTACAAAAATTGCGTGGCAACATGATGTGCAAGTGATGATTGAAGGCCCCGGTCATGTACCGATGCAATTAATCAAAGAAAATATGGACAAACAATTAACCGATTGTTTTGAAGCACCGTTTTATACGTTAGGGCCCTTAACGACTGACATTGCACCTGGTTATGATCATATTACTTCCGCCATTGGTGCTGCGCAGATTGGTTGGTACGGTACCGCGATGTTGTGTTACGTGACGCCTAAAGAGCATTTAGGTTTGCCGAATAAGCAAGATGTACGAGACGGCATCATTGCTTACAAAATAGCTGCGCATGCGGCGGATCTGGCGAAAGGTCATCCGGGCGCGCAATTGCGTGACAATGCTTTATCTAAAGCTCGCTTTGAGTTTCGTTGGGAAGATCAATTTAATTTAGGCCTTGATCCTGAGCGCGCGCGCGAATTTCATGATGCAACCTTGCCGAAAGATTCCGCAAAAGTGGCGCATTTTTGTTCGATGTGTGGGCCGAAATTTTGTTCCATGAAAATCTCGCAAGATGTGCGCGATTATGCGGCTGGTAAAGGCATTGCTGATATTAAAGTAGCTATTGAAAGCGGCATGCAAGATAAGTCTGTTGAGTTTAAACAAGGCGGCGCGCAAATTTATAATAAAGTATAGGAGCTAAATAGTTTGCTGGGATAGCTAAAATAAATCTTAGCAAACTATTTTTTCATAAAAGGGAGCGGACGAGCGTGACAGCACAGTTTTTAATTATTATAGGCGCCGCATTGTTGGGCACTAGGCTGTTTGCGGCATTTTATTTGTGGCTTTAAAAATAACCGCATGAACCTGTTGCGAATTATTACGCTGTTTTGCCTGTGCTGGCCCTTCAGTGTGGGGGCTGTTACAGAATTAAATATTGCCGCAGCCCCGCATGCAGCCATATCGTTAGCAAATGTGGTGGAAGTGTTAGAAGATCCTAGCGGCAAGTTAACGCTGGACGATGTGACGAATGGCGCGGCAGCTAATCGATTTGTAGTATCTGACACGGATCAGTTGAATTTCGGTTATTCGACTTCGGTGCATTGGGCGCGTTTTACGCTCGCACCTTACGATAATGAAAATTTATTATTCGAAGTGGCTTTTCCTTTATTAGATTATGTGGATTTTTATTATGTGTATAAAAACAATAATCACATCCAAAATGTTCACCAGCGTGCGGGCGATAAATTACCTTTTAGTGCCAGACCTATTGAGCATCGTTTTTTCTTATTTCCACTGCCTGAACAAATAATTGAACCCACTACATTTTATTTACGCTTTGAATCAGAAGGTGCTAATCAAGCGCCATTAAAAATCTGGCGACAAATCGATTATTTAAAAACCGCTAAAGATCATAGCCTTGTCTATGGTTTGTATTACGGCATTATTTTAGTGATGGCTTTGTATAATTTGTTTTTGTATTTGTATGTGCGCGACCGTATTTATTTAGCTTATGTATGTTACATAACTACGTTTTGTTTAGTGCAAGCCACTTTAAATGGATTTTCTTATGAATATCTCTGGCCTTATTGGCCCTGGTGGGCAAGCCAAGCGCCGACTATTTTATTAGGCGTGGTAAGTTTTTTTGCGTTTGATTTTGCGCGACGCTTTTTAACGACGCCGCATTTGTTGCCTAGACTAGACCGCTGCATGGCAATTTTGATGTATTTGTGTTTGCTAAGCGTGGGTGTGACGGTTTTGGTAAGTTATACCGTAGGCACTAACATCGTTACTTTGTTGGCGTTTTCTTTGGCCTGCACCATTATGACAGCGGCGGTGCTGGTGTTGCGCCAAGGTTATCGACCTGCGCGTTATTTCTTTTTGGCCTGGTTTGGTTTCTTGTTAGGTATTGCGATTAATTGTTTAATGTATTTTGGTTTGATTCCACGTAATGCCCTGACTTCGCACGCGCTGCAAGTAGGTTCAGCCTTAGAAGTTATTTTGTTATCGTTAGCCATCGCAGATCGTATGCATGTTTTGCAAGAAGATAAAATGTTTGCAGACAAACAGCTGCATAAACAAACGATTGAGCACAATCAAGAATTGGAGCGGAAAGTGGCGCGGCGCACGCGCGAGCTTCAAGATGCTAAAGATACTGCCGAACAAATTAGTCAAGAATTAGAAAAAACTAATACTTTATTAACCATCTTGGCGTCGCGCGATAGTTTGACCAATTTATTAAATCACCGCGCTTTTGTGCAGCAACTGCAAACTAGTTTGTCAGTAGCGCAGCGTTATCGATATCCATTGTGTTTAATATTGCTGGATATGGATCATTTTAAGCGGGTTAATGATTTGTATGGTCATCATGCAGGTGATGCAGCGTTGATCGCCGTAGGTGATGTTTTATCTGATCATTTGCGGGAAGGTGATTTAGGCGCACGTTATAGCGGCGAAGAATTTATTTTGTCTTTGTCGCACACTGATTTAGATGAAGGTTTAAAAATTGCGGAACGCTTACGTGAAGCGATAGAAAATATTGATATGGCTAAATATCCGCAAGCGCAGTTGACTGCTAGTTTAGGTTTAGCTGTATACATCCCCGAACATTCGGTGAGTGAATACAAAGAATTAATTCGCCAGGCGGATGATGCTTTATACCGCGCTAAACAATTAGGGCGGAATAGAGTTTGTGCTTAACGGCGGCATTTGACCGAATATTGTCAGTTTTTATGTAAGCTTGCCGCTGTATACTTTATTAAACACTTTGATGGATCCTATGTATGTTGACGCTTACAAAAAAAATAAGCTCTATTGTTTCACCGGTTGGTAGCCTGGATATTTTATCGCGTGAAGAAGTTGCACGTTTGCGCGATGCGAGTGACAGTGGTTTGCATGAATTGTGGCGGCGTTGTTCATTAGCGGTGTTGAATGGCGGACGCGAAACCGACGATGCTTTAGCGGTGTTAAATGAGTATGCGGATTTTGATATTCGTCTTATTCAACAAGAGCGGGGTATCAAGCTCGAAGTATTAAATGCACCAGCCAATGCGTTTGTCGATGACCAAATGGTATTTGGTGTACGCGAACATCTTTTTTCTATTTTGCGCGATATTGTTTATATAGGGCACGAACAAGATCGGCGCGCGGCCGATCTTGAAACATCTAACGGCATTACAGATTTTGTTTTTCATATTTTGCGCAATTCCGGCGCTTTAAAACCACGTTTACGATCAGATGTTGTTGTTTGTTGGGGCGGACATTCAATTAGTCGTGAAGAATATGAATACACCAAAGAAGTCGGTTATGAAATGGGCTTACGTGAATTACACATCTGTACGGGTTGTGGTGCAGGCGCGATGAAAGGCCCAATGAAGGGCGCTGCGATTGGCCATCTTAAACAACGTGTGCGTGGCGGACGTTACATTGGTCTTTCGGAGCCTGGCATTATTGCATCGGAATCTCCGAATCCGATGGTGAATGAATTAATTATCATGCCCGATATTGAAAAACGCCTTGAAGCTTTTGTACGTTTAGCGCATGCGGTCGTAGTATTTCCAGGTGGTGTTGGTACTGCTGAAGAAATTTTTTATTTATTAGGTATTTTGTTGCATCCGGAAAATAAAGATTTACCTTTCCCGTTGATTTTTACGGGCCCGCGTGCGAGTGAAGAATATTTTCAACAAATAGATGATTTCTTAGTGGCAGTATTAGGTTCGGATATTCGGCAGCGTTATCAAATCATTGTGCAAAATCCGCAAAAAGTTGCCACCGAAGTAAAAGCGGGCGTCGAACGCGTGGTGCAGTTTCGCCGCGAGCAAGGAGACGCATTTTATTTTAATTGGCATTTGCACGTTGATAATGCCTTTCAGAAACCCTTTATTCCGACTCATGAAGCAATGGCGGGACTTAATCTGCATCCCGATATTGGTCGTTATCAATTAGCGGTTAATTTGCGTCGTGTGTTTTCAGGCATCGTAGCCGGCAATATTAAAGAAGACGGCGTGCGTCGTGTGCAGCAACACGGACCATTTCAAATTCATGGCGATAGCGCCATTATGGAGAAAATGGATGCGTTACTGCAGTCATTTATAAAACAACAACGTATGAAATTACCCGGCTCAGGTTATACGCCTTGTTATGAAGTGGTGAAATAAATTACGTCAATGTGGGAGCTGCAATTGCCAAATTCTTGTGACTGGTTTATAACATCGCAACGCATTTGTTTTAACTAGGTCACACTTTTTTTGGAGGTTTTATGGAATGGGCGGCAATTGTTACGGTTTTAGCTTTACTGCAATATCAATTTTTTGGTTTTGCTGTGGGTGGTGCACGACGTAAACACAGTATTCCTGCGCCTGCGATGGCGGGTCATCCGGATTTTGAACGCGTCGTACGCGTCCATCTCAATACCTTAGAACAACTCATATTATTTTTACCGGGTTTGTGGTTATTTGTAGCCTTTGTTAGCAGCAGTTATGCAGGGCCTATTGCCGGTGTCTTAGGTTTGGCATTTATTATTGGTCGCGGTTTGTATTCACGTGGTTACACTCGCTCCGCCGATGCTCGTCATATTGGCATGTTGATTAGTTTTTTCCCCATCGTGATTTTATTATTAGGTGGCTTAATCGGCGCTGTAATGAAACTCGTTTCTTGATTTTTTCGTAAGTGGTTGGCAATAGGTCCATGGATGGTCCCGTTAAGCAGTAGGGTAGTAGTCCATTGTGAGTAGCCTATGCAGCAAGTGTTAGTTCGCTTTGTTAATACATTATTGAAATGTTCAGTGTTGCTTGTGTTGGTGTCGTCTATCACACCTGCTTGGGCGGCATTTAATGTTGATTTAACGCCAGATACGCTAAAACAAACTTTAACGTATGCCGTCTGGGGATTTTTAGTATTAGCAGTCATCATGCTCGCATCTAGTTTATGGATTGTGTTATTGAAATGGCAGGTGCGTAATCAGACTCGAGATTTATTAGTGGAGTTAGATGAACGCCGCCGCCTTAGCGAGCAACTGATCCATCAAGAAAGTCACGACGCTTTAACGGGTGTGTTAAATCGCCATTCTTTTGAGCAACGTCTCAACCACGCTTTAAAAAACGTCCGCAAATTTGATCAAAAAAACGTCGTCTGCTTTATTGATCTTGATCAATTTGAATTTATTAATGATTCATACGGCCATGGGGCTGGCGATGATTTATTACGTCGTGTTGCCTGTTTTCTGGAAGCGCAAATAGGTGAAAATGATTGTGTAGCGCGATTTGCGGGTGACAAATTTGGTTTGTTTTTAGAAAATCGCGATACTGAATCCGCCGATCAATTTGCGCAGGAATTGTTAGCACGCTTACGTAAATTAGATACACAAGTAGGCGATCGTTATATTCCTTTAACCGCGAGTGTTGGCGTGGCGCCGATGACTGGCGATATTAAAGACGCGCAAGAATTACTCGCAAATGTAAATGTGGCCACCTTTGCGGCGAAAGAAGAAGGCCGCAATCGTGTGTGTCATTTTCATCCCCATGATTGGCGTACCGGCGGACATCGTAAAGATATTTTACGCTTGGCTGAATTACACGAAGCTATTGATGAAAATCGTTTGGTACTTTACAGCCAGCCGATTATGGCGTTAGCCGTTGATAATCCTACTGTGCATCATTATGAATTATTGGTGCGCATGCGTGATAAAAACAATTACCTGTTGTTGCCCGGCAAATTCATTCCTGCTGCGGAACGTTATGGAATGATGAATTTGATTGATCGCTGGGTTATTCAACAAGCATTTACGTGTTATTCGCAACGTCATGCCAATGGTGATGGCCCCATCATGGGTTTAAATTTATCCGGTAATTCTTTAAGCGATAGAGAATTGCTCGCATTTATTGAAGACATGCTGACGCAATATCGTGTACCCACAGATAAGATTTGTTTTGAAATCACTGAAACTGCCGCTATTAGTAATTTTGGCGTAGCGAAAAATATTATTAATGGCCTGCGCGATCACGGGGTGAGTTTTGCGTTGGACGATTTTGGCAGCGGGATGTCTTCTTTCAGTTATCTAAAACAATTACCCGTGGATTACATAAAGATTGATGGCTGGTTCGTGCGCAATATGTTGAATGATCCAGTTGATAATGCCATCGTTCGTTCAGTGACACAATTTGGCAAAATGATGAATATTAAAATTATTGCTGAGTTTGTTGAAAATGAAGATTTAGTCCGTGTCTTACGTCGTATTGGCGTAGATTACGCGCAAGGTGATGAGATCGGCAAACCTGTTGCGTGGCATGGTGTTTAATTTTTGCATGCACCGCGCAAAGATAAGAATATAAAAAAATGGCCTCTATTAAGAGGCCATTTTGTTAGCGTAATATTTTTTAAAGAAGGTTATTTATGAACCTTCACCCGGCGCTTCGCTGAGTAATTTTTCTTTCTCCGGTTTGCCTAACCAATCATCTGCATCGGTTAATGCGTCAATTTTGGTAGTGATGTTGGGCCAGACCTCAGCATACTTCGCGTTAATGTCTAACCACTTTGCAATACCGTCTTCTGTATCGGGCACAATTGCTTCAGCAGGACACTCGGGTTCACAAACGCCGCAGTCTATGCACTCATCAGGATGAATCACCAAAAAGTTTGCGCCTTCGTAAAAGCAGTCCACTGGACAAACTTCTACGCAGTCAGTGTACTTACATTTGATGCAGTTCTCGGTTACTACATATGTCATCTTACTATCACCGTGTCAGGTCGAATGCTGTGAAGGTTGATTGATGGTGGGCTTTAGACAACAAGCGCCTCCTAAATGCGGTCGCTAGTATAGTAGTTTCATTCTCAGCACGCGACCATCTGTAACGTCGAGTTTTGATTAAATAAGGATTGAAAACTGGTTTAGATCATCAAATTTGAAGCCTTTAATTATAAAAATATTTCATGCTTTACGGTTTACCTATAACTTTTGATGTTTTTGCAGGTAACTCCTCGGATTCGCTGACATTTTGCGCGATCCCAGCCAACACCCGTGGAGATTTAGAGATTTGCATCGCGGGCGAGCTAAAAGCAAAGCCGCTATAATCACCACTCGTTCAGTACTTGGCCGTACTGGGCGATTCTTCCTCCGCGATGGACTTGTACCAAGTTATTTCTTCCGGACGTTACTCGGTACTAGGTAATTCGCTTTGGCCGCCCCTCGGGGCGGCCTTTTTATTTGTTGCACCACACGCTCCCGTGTAAAATAGCGGAATTATTGTATGTAGCACATACAATCTATCCTACGAATACCGCAGATTAGACAGGACAAATTATGTCATCCAATACCTATGTTCCTTATGGCGCCTATTGGTCTACGCCGTTTAGTAAATGGCAAGGCAGTTTGAGTCATTTACACGCCATGACCTTAGCTGCGCATGTGGCCAAACAAGAATTGCGCAAACGTGTCATTGAACCCTCGATTTTTGACCATGCCATCATGGGTTATTCAGTGCCTCAGCATCGGGCTTTTTATGGCCTGCCTTGGTTGACTGGCATGATTGGTTTGGAACATGTAACTGGCCAAACCATTTCACAAGCCTGCGCAACTTCTGCGCGTTGTGTGGCGAACGCTTCTTTGGAAATTAACGCCGGTTACGCCACTGCTTCTTTATTAGTGGCGTTGGATCGTTGTTCCAATGGCCCGCATCTTTATTATCCTGATCCAACCGGCTCGGGTGGTACGGGTGCGCATGAAGATTGGGTGATGGATAACTTTAGTTTTGATCCTCATGCCAAAGGCGCGATGTTGGATACCGGTGAAAACGTTGCTAAAAAATTCGGCATCACCACGGCGGAACAACACGAAGTTGTATTACGCCGTTATGAGCAATACACAGATGCTTTAGCAAACGATAAAGCATTTCAAAAACGTTATATGACTTTGCCCTTCGATGTTCCCGATGCGCGTTTTAAGAAAACCATTAAAACGATTGACGGTGATGAAGGTATTTTTGCATCAACTGCGGAAGGTTTAGCTAAATTAAAACCAGTCAAAGAAGGCGGCACGATTACCTTTGGTGGCCAAACGCATCCGGCTGACGGCAATGCAGCGATGATTGTGGCGAATAAAGAAAAAGCCCGTGAAATGTCTGCTGATCCAAAAGTTGAAATTCAAGTGATTGGTTTTGGTCAAGCCCGCGCAGATAAAGGCATGATGCCGTATGCGCCGGTGTTAGCAACCAAACAAGCGTTGCAACACACGGGCTTAACTATGAAAGACATCACGGCGGTGAAATCACATAATCCATTTGCGGTGAACGATATTGCGTTTGCGCGTGAGATGGGCATTGATTGGAAAACCATGAATAACTATGGCTCATCATTAATTTACGGTCATCCGCAAGGACCGACCGGAATGCGCACCATGATTGAACTCATTGAAGAGTTAGTGATTCGTGGTGGTGGTTATGGTTTGTTCCAAGGCTGCGCAGCCGGCGACGGTGCGATGGCAGTTATTTTGAAAGTAAACGATTCGCTTCAATCTTAAGTAAGTAATTTTAAAGGACAGTAACTATGAATGATTTAGTTCGATATGAAAAACGCGACAACATTGGTTTGGTAATTGTGAATTATCCGCCAGTGAATGCTTTTGCCTATGCCGTACGAGTAGGCATGGTTGAGTGTTTTGAAAAAGCTATCAAAGATAGCGAAGTACAAGCGATTGTATTGCAATGTGAAGGTCGTACTTGGTTTGCAGGTGCCGATATTTCTGAATTCGGTAAACCCGAACAACAACCTGGTTTAGTAGAAGTGACCGTGGCTTTTGATCACTCAAGCAAACCTGTAGTGTCTGCTATTCATGGCACAGCATTAGGCGGTGGTTTAGAAATCGCATTGTCTTGTAACTATCGTGTTGCCGCTCCTGGCACACGTTTAGGTTTACCTGAAGTTACTCTAGGTATTTTGCCAGGTGCTGGCGGTACTCAGCGCGCACCGCGTGCAGTCGGCGTGACTAAAGCATTAGAAATGATTACATCTGGTAAACCGGTGTTGGCTGATGAAGCTAAACAAATTGGTTTGATTGATGAAGTTATTACCGGCGATTTGCTCGAAGGCGCAATTGCTTTTGCAAAAAAATTAGTCTCGGATAAAGCACCGTTACGTCGTTTAGGCGCAGCAGCAGTAGATGCAAAAAGTTTTGAGCCTGGCATTTTTGATGAATATCGCAAAACCTTAGCGAAGACCATGAAAAATCGTTTGTCGCCACAACGTTGTGTTGATGCGGTTGAAGCGGCAACGAAATTATCGTTTGAAGATGGTTTGAAAAAAGAACGCGTTTATTTTGAAGAATTAATTAACTCAGTTGAAGCCAAAGCCTTGCGTCATTTGTTCTTTGCAGAACGTGAAGTCGCAAAAATTCCTGATATTGGCAAAGATATTCTTCCGCGCGAAATTAAATCCGTCGCAGTAATCGGTGCCGGTACGATGGGTGGCGGCATCACCATGAACTTTGTACAAGCAGGCATGCCCGTTACGTTGATTGAAGCTAAAGAAGATAACTTGAAAGCCGGCATTGCGCGTATCAAAGAAAACTACGACATCAGTGCCAAGAAAGGTCGTTACACCGAAGCGCAAGTCGCAGAATTCATGGCACGTATTACGCCTAGCTTAAGCGTTGAAGAAGGCGTGAAAAATGTTGATCTGATTGTTGAAGCCGTGTTCGAAGAAATGAGTTTGAAAAAAGACATCTTCGCTAAAATTGATGCGAATGCAAAACCAGGCGCCATCATCGGTTCAAACACCTCGACCTTAGACTTAGACGAAATCGCGCAATCAATCAAACGCGCATCAGATGTGATTGGTCTACATTTTTTCAGTCCCGCTAACGTTATGCGTTTGTTGGAAATCGTGCGTCCTAAAACCACCTCTAAAGATGTGATGGCTACCGCGATGAGCATTGCCAAAACCATTAAGAAAGTGGGCGTGCAGTCAGGCGTGTGTTACGGATTTATCGGTAATCGCATGTTAGAAGGTTATTGCCGCGAAGCCGACATGTTATTACTCGAAGGCGCAACACCAGAACAAGTTGATGCTGCATTAGTGGGTTTTGGTATGGCGATGGGTCCCATTGCAATGCAAGACATGGCAGGTATCGACGTTGGTTTCCGCATTCGTGAATCACGCCGCGAGCACATTCCTAATGATGAACGTTATTATTTATTATGCGATTCATTAGCGAAACAAGGCCGCATGGGACAAAAAACCAATAAAGGTTTTTATAAATACGAAGCGGGTAATCGTAAACCTATTAATGATCCTGAAGTACTTGCCTTCATTGAAGGTGAATCTAAACGCTTAGGTATCAAACGTCGTGAAATCAGCGAACAAGAAATTATTGAACGTTGTGTTTTACCTTTGATTAACGAAGCCGCTTTAATTCTGGAAGAAGGTATTGCCTTGCGTCCAGGTGACATCGACATCGTGTGGACCAATGGTTACGGATTCCCTGGTTTCCGTGGCGGCCCCATGTTTTATGCCGACACCTTAGGCGTGAAAAAAGTGCATGAATTACTTGTGAAATACCAAGATCAAACACAAGATAAATTCGGCTACTGGAAACCGGCACCGTTAATTGAAAAATTAGCCAAACAAGGTAAATCGTTTGGTGGTGAATAAGTTTTGACGAAAGATAAGTAAGTTTAAAACAGCCGGCTAGACCGGCTGTTTTTTTATATTACAAAATACAACACTGTAAAAAAATGCACGATGCTGCCAGCCATCACAAACAAGTGCCAGATGCCATGCGTGTGTGGCCAGCGGCTACTAGGTAAATAAAAAATAACGCCGATGCTGTATAACAAACAACCTGCGACTAAATAACTGAGTCCTGCAACACCGAGCTTTTGGAATAAAGGGATAGCGGCGACAATGCCAATCCACCCCATCAATAAATATAACCATACGGCGGGTGGTGCAAATTTATTCCACCACAATTCGCGAGCGACGCCTATGAGGGCGATTAGCCATACTACTGAAAATAATAACCCACCCCAATTATCGTGTAAGGTTATTAACGTAAACGGTGTGTAAGTGCCGGCGATGAGTATATAAATCGCGCAGTGATCACATTTGGCGAAAAAACTTTTCAATTCGCCGTGCGTCCAATGATACAAGGTGGATGCGCCGTATAATAAAATAAGGCTGGCGCCAAATATGCTCGCCGCCATAAGTTTAATAATGCTGGCCTGTGCCCACGCAGCATTAATTAATATTGCCGTACCGATGATAGCTAAAGCAGTGCCGATAAGGTGGGTTAAAGTATTCAGTTTTTCGCCGTGATACATGTAATGCATGCCTATAGTTTGAATCGTTTAAAAAATCGCAAGATAAAAAGTCCGATATAAATTAAATATGCAATGAGCAGCACCAAAAAATAAGTGGCGTTGAATTGTGGTGGTGATACTAAATTGGCTTGCATGGCGAGCTGGAAAATCACTGCCATAAATAATAATGAAACGAGACTAAAGCGTTGTATAAAAAAACGCAGCGTGTGTAAGGTTTTTTGTTGATGTTCTGGGCTTAACCAATATTCCCAGTTGATTATTTTATTGTTGTTGCGAACCAACCACTGGCGGGGTAGGTAATACAATAAACAATAGAAACTTTGGATGCCGAGATATAAATAAAAGAATGCGGCTTTTGACATCCAGCCATTGGCGTGGCCTTGTGCATCAAAATGCGCAGCGACTAGGGATGGTAATAATGGCGCCATGCCAATGATTTGTATCGCTATGATAATTACAACGAATGCGAAGATGAATTTATTACGCAGCATAAGAGCCTACGGACTATCGTCATTGCCTACGGTGCTTTTTGATTGGCCAAATATCCAACTACCAGCAATACCATAGACCCAGTAATGATTCGTTTCGACTAAGGGGCTTTCTTTAAAAGTAGCGTCGGCTAAATTATCGTAACGCACAAAACCGCCATACCAGAATTTTTTGATGCGACGACTTAACGATACATTCGCTGACCAGCCGCTGTATCCTACATCGGCTTCATAGCTGGGACGATCTGCCAATGCGTATTGCGGTGCCACGGTATAATAATAGTCGTGATAATTATCGCTTGCATAATAAGGACCAACGCTGGCTTTGAATCGCCAATCATTTCTGAGTGATTCGCGATAAGCAAGATGAGGATGAAACACAGTGCCAACCGTACCGATACCTTCTGCGCCAAAACTATATACCGCACGTAAAGGCAGTTTGAGCTGAATTTGTTTATCTTGTTTGGGCGAGAGATCAATGTTGAGCGAAGGTCCTAATTCAAAAGTAGGATCTAATTCTGGCATACCCACACGTAAAGGATTGTCATCGGCAGCATAAGCCAACGAACCGCTGATGCTGATATTTAATTCTATTCTGGGCAGCGCAGCTAGTTCGCCGCGAATGCCGTCGCGATCGGCTTTAAATAATTCGCTGCGATACACTATATAAGGTATCGGTACTAATAAAACTTGATCACGATTGGAACCGCGATAATCGGGAATATTTAATGCACCACCCCCTATTCCTAATTCCCAAGTAGGCAGTGCTTCTGTCGTTGGTGTGATTGCCCAGACGTTGCTGAAAAATCCGCCCACAGCACATGCGAATAGGGCGACTAATCTGTAATGACGTTTAAAGGCGCAGTTAATAACGGTCATCTCAATATTCCCGGTCGATAAAGTGGTCAGTCAAACACGGAATCGTTATTGGGGCAACCCCTAGTCTTAGGCGCCTAATAAAAACAGTTAAGGCTTAATTTCGCGATTGACTGGCCGCTATGCTGAAGGTAATGCTAAGCGACAGGTCGCGATGAGACTACCACCACCTATTAGAACACTGATGATTGTGCTCGGTTTTGCGCTGCTGCATATCGCCTGCGTAGCCTTGAGCTTGTCATTCATGATGAAAAACACGCACACAGTTTTATTGTGGGTGCCAAATGGTGTGGCATTCGCGATGTGTTATGTGTTTGGTTATCGCCGTGTGTTATTGGGCGTGTTATTGGGCGCGTCGGTGGCGGCAGGCGGCATGGTTTTTCATGAACAGGGCGTGAGCTGGAGTTCGGCGTTGGCTGTTTTTATTTTGGCAGTGACGGAAGTTATAAAAATTGGAGTGGGCGTTTATTTAATTAAACGTTTTGTGCGATCGCCACAATTGTGGGATCGTTTTCGTGATGTAGCTACGTTCATATTGATTGCATTAGTGGTTTGTTTTGGCGCTAGTCTTTGTAATTTATTATTTTCTATTCTAGTGGTTAAAACGCACACCTTTGAAAATTTCGGAACTAATTTTGCTGTATGGTTTTTTGCAGACTTTACTTCTTTAATAGTACTGATGCCCTTTATTAGCGTTTGGTTTACTTCACTAAAAGCGCCTATTAAACGTGAAAATGCTTATGAATATGCGGCTTTAATTACTATTACCCTAGCTTTGGGGTATTTGCATTTTGGCGGGCATTTTTTAAATGAGTTTTTTAATCAGTATCCCTTGGAATTTGTAGTGCTGGGCGCGTGGGCGATTGTTCGTTTTCAGCATCGTGAATTATTTTTAGTAACATTTTTAACATCGATAGCTATGTTAGTAGGCACCAGTGCGGGTTATGGGCCATTTATTCATACTGATGCTTATCAAAGTATTTTCAGCGCACACTTTTTTACGGGGTTCATCACGGTTGTTACTTATTTTGTGGCAGCTATTAGTTACGAACATAAACAAAAGAGTCGCGAGTTATTAGTATTAAATACTTCGTTAGAGCAACGCGTGCTGGAGCGAACGCAGCAATTAGTCAGTGTGAATGAGCAGCTCACAGTAGAAGTTGATACACGCGCTAGAAAAATTCTTGATATCGCATTATTACAAGATATTGCCGCAGCGGCAAATGATGCTACGCGCGCCGAAAAAGTAATCCCTATCGTGTTAGAACGGATCGGCGTTTATGCGGGCTGGTCTTTGGGACATGTTTACATATTGATCGATGCGGAAAGTGATGCTCGCATGCAGCCATTAAGTGTTTGGTATGCGGCCACCGATCATGATTACAATGACTTTAAAGAAATGCATCAACATATTGTTTATCGTTGTGGCGAAGATTTAGTCGGCAGTGTTTGGCAAGAGGAAAAACCGAGTTGGAATAATTTGTGGTCTAAATCAGATAAACGCGCCCAGCAAGCAATTAGCGTAGGGTTATCCAGTGTATTTTTATTTCCGGTATTGGCAGGTAATCGCGTGGTTGCGATTGTTGAATATTTTACAGTTGGCGATCAGCAACCTGATGAGGCTTTATTAAATATAGTGGCGCAAACGGGTTTATTGTTGGGTCGTGTTTTTGAGCGTCACTTGGCAAATGAAGAGCGCGCAATATTAAATTCACAATTAGTGAAAACTTCACGTCAAGCGGGGATGTCAGAAATTGCGTCGGGCGTATTACATAATGTAGGTAATGTTTTAAATAGCGTGAATGTGTCTGTGTCAGTTGCGAGCGATAAGGTGCGTGAATTAAACGCCGCAGGCATTGAAAAAGTACGCAGCATGCTGAGTGAGAATGCTGGGCATTTAGATGAGTTTTTTAAAGAACCCACTAAATTGCCCAAGCTATTAGCTTATATGGAAATGCTGCATAACAGTTTTATTGGTCAGCGCGAGGTCGCTTTAGAAGAGCTGCGTGCAGTAGCTGATAATATTGAGCATATTAAAAGCATTGTGTATCGCCAACAAAATTACGCAAAAACAATGTCGGTGTTGGAGCCCGTGTTGATTAATGATTTGGTAGAAGATGCGTTAGAAATGAATGCGCCAAAACTGGAGCGTAGTTACATTGAAGTGCAAAAAGACTATGGAGAATTTCCGGCATTAATGGCCGATCGCCATGATATTTTACAAATTGTAGGAAATCTTATTAGCAATGCTAAACACGCAATGGATGGCGTCAGCAGCTCGATAAAGAAAATTGTTTTGCGCACGCGCTTAATTGATGGAAATTGGATTCGCATAGAAGTGCAAGATACGGGTTGTGGCATTCCGCAACATATTCAAGAAAAATTATTTCAGTTTGGTTTTACGACTAAAAAAGATGGCCATGGTTTTGGTTTGCATGCGTGCGCCAATACGGCGAAAGCGTTGGGCGGAAAATTATATTTTGAAAGCGCCGGCGAAGGGTTAGGCGCGTGTTTTATTTTAGAGTTGCCTTACGTGCCGTTGGATAAAGCGAGTTCGGAAACTGCGTAGCGCCCGTGAATTATTAGCGAGTAGCTAAAAAATCACGAACGCCTTCTATACACGCATGATTTTCATGTTCTAAACCGACAGAAATACGCACAGCATTGGGAATACCAAAACCCGCCATGGGGCGAACGATGATGTCGCGGGCTTTTAAATAATTGACTAAAGCGTTCGCGGTGTCGGCATTGGCATGATGCGTTAAAACAAAATTCCCAATACTAGGTGTAATGCGGATACCTAACTCACTGATAGCATTGCTTAACCATGGCAGCCATTGATCGTTATGTTGTTTGACTTTGCGCATATGCGTCAGATCATTCAGAGCAGCAACAGCGGCCGCTTGCGCAGGCGCATTCACCGTAAATGCGCCGCGGATGCGATTAATAACATCAATCACTTCTTGCGCGCCGTAACCCCAGCCAGCTCGCAGCGCAGCAAGACCAAAAATTTTTGAGAAAGTGTGCAGCACAATAACGTTGGGTGTAGTGTCGTTGACTAATTCGTAACCTGCACTGTAATCCGCTTTATCAACAAATTCAGCATAAGCAGAATCGATGACCAATAAAATATCTGCGCGTAGTTGCTGACGTAAGCGTTGAATTTCGCTGGCTGCTTGATAAGTGCCAGTAGGATTATTGGGGTTAGCTAAAAACACAATGCGGGTTTGCGGCGTAACGGCAGCAAGCAGCGCATCAACGCTGGCGTGAAAATTTTGTTCCGGTGCAGTAATAGGACGGGCGCCGGCGGCCAACGTTGAGACGCGATACATTAAAAAAGCGTATTCACTGAATAACACGTCATCGCCTGGACCCGCATATGCGTGACAAATTAAATCGATCAAATGTTCTGAACCATTAGCGAACACTAAATGATCTGCAGCTAATTGATAACGAGCGGCGATGGCGCTGCGTAATTCACTGCAACCACCATCGGGATAACGATTTAAACGTGCAGCCACCGTGCGATAAGCTTCAATCGCTAGTGGACTGGGACCTAAGGCCGATTCGTTGGAGGCCAATTGCATGACAGGCCGTGAATTATCGAGCCCTGCGTTACCGGGTACATAAGGTTTAAGGTCGAGAATGCCGGGGCGGGGCGTTACTAAGTTTGTCATGAGTCAGTCAGCTGGTCGTAAAAAGGCGGCTACTATATCAGCCTAGCTTGGGAAAACCAGTCTTTAGGAACGAACGCATCAATGGTGAGGAATAGGTTAGCTCTATTAAATTTAACGATTTATTCAGCTACTGGAAGTGATGGCTTAGCTGAACATGAAGTCTGTTTAACATTCGAGGTATTATGTAAATTCTAATAAATTGAAGGACTTACGTAGATTAAGGCAATTCAGGAAAGCGTATGAATAGCTTTGACAATTGCATGGGCACCATACAATAATGGCCGCGCGCAAAAATGCCTCACTAGTTGTTTTTTACGAGTGGCTGGGGTCATGTGGTTCAGCGAGAGAACATTATGAAAATAGCTGTATTAAAAGAACGCCGCAGTCACGAACAACGGGTCGCTGCAACCCCCGATATTATTAAAAAATATATTAGCCTCGGCCTACAAGTCGTTGTGGAAACCCAAGCGGGTGCGGGTAGCCAAATTTCGGATGCAGCATTTATTGCCGCTGGCGCAACGATTGCCGCGAATGGTGCTGATGCTGCTAAAGATGCCGATATCGTGCTCAAAGTACAACGTCCCGATGCGGATGAATTAGCGTGGTTAAAATCTGGCGCCGCTTTAATTGGCATGTTGTCGCCTTATGGCGATAAAGAAAGCGTGCAGGCTTATGCACATAAACAAGTAAATGCGTTTGCGATGGAATTTATTCCGCGTATTACGCGCGCTCAAAGTATGGATGTATTGAGTTCGCAAAGTAATTTAGCCGGTTACCGCGCCGTGATTGATGCGGCTGCCGTATTTGATCGGGCGTTCCCAATGATGATGACGGCTGCTGGCACCATTGCTCCGGCAAAAATCATGGTCTTAGGTGCGGGAGTGGCTGGCTTGCAAGCCATTGCAACCGCTAAACGTATGGGTGCGGTGGTATCGGCAACCGACGTACGGGCAGCTGCGAAAGAACAAGTGGAATCATTGGGCGGTAAATTCGTCATGGTCGAAAGCGAAGAAACCAAAGCCGCTGAAACGGCTGGTGGTTACGCTAAAGAAATGAGCGAAGACTATCGCCAGAAACAAGCTGCTTTAGTGGCGGACACTTTAAAGAAACAAGATATCGCGATTTGTACGGCGTTAATTCCTGGCCGCAAAGCGCCGATATTAATTACCGATGAAATGGTGCATAGCATGCAACCCGGTTCCATCATTATTGATTTAGCGGTGGAGCAAGGTGGTAATTGCACTTTATCTAAGCCCGGCGAGATTGTTGAAATCAATGGTGTAAAAATTGTTGGTTATCTCAATATGCCAAGTCGTATCGCGCGTGATGCCAGTCAGTTATACGCGAAAAATTTATTTAATTTCTTAACGCCATTAATCGCTAAAGATGCGCAAGCACTCACTATCGATTGGTCGGATGAAATCATCAAAGGCACTGCATTGACGCGTGATGGTCAAGTTATTCATCCCGCGTTGCTGTCGTAACGTTTCCGCAAAAAATTTAGGAGAGATTTTATGGCTTCGCATTTTGTCGCGCAGTTATCCATTTTTGTAATGGCTGTGTTTGTTGGTTATTACGTCGTATGGAGCGTAACGCCCGCGTTACACACTCCATTAATGGCGGTGACGAACGCTATTTCTAGCGTGATTATTGTGGGGGCTTTAATTGCCACCGGGCCAGCAGACTTTACTTTCGCAAAAGGTTTGGGTTTTGTTGCAATGATTTTGGCATCTATCAATATTTTTGGTGGTTTTGCTGTAACCCAGCGCATGCTGGCCATGTACAAAAAGAAAAAGTAAGTCAGGAGAATCTTTATGACCTTAGCAACACATTGGATCGCCGACCTGACTGCATTAGCGTATCTGGTTGCAGCAGTATTATTTATTTTAGCCTTACGTGGTTTGTCATCACCTGTCACATCACGACGTGGTAATTTTTTCGGCATGCTCGGTATGGGCATCGCGATTGTCACGACCATGTTAAGTCCCGAAGTGGTGTCTTATGTTTGGATTTTAATTGCGTTAGCTATTGGTGCTGTTATTGGTATTAGCATCGCGTTAAAAATCCCGATGACGGCTATGCCGCAATTGGTTGCAGCATTTCATAGCTTAGTAGGTTTAGCTGCGGTACTCGTCGCGGCGGCTGCGTTTAGTAATCCAATATCGTTTGGTCTGTTAAATGATGTTGGACAAATTTTTATTTCTAGTCGAATCGAAATGGGATTGGGCGTAGTGATTGGCGCAATTACTTTTTCAGGTTCTTTAGTCGCGTTTACTAAACTGCAAGGTTTAGTTTCTGGTAAACCTTTAGTGTTTCGTGGTCAACATATATTAAATTTAGTGATTGGCTTAGAAATTTTAGCGTTGCTGGTGTATTTCTGTTTTGACGCTAACCCTTATATTTTCTGGACGATGACGGTCTTAGCTTTTGTTGCTGGCTTCTTATTGATTCTGCCGATTGGTGGCGCCGATATGCCTGTTGTAGTGTCGATGCTCAATAGTTATTCGGGTTGGGCAGCAGCCGGCATTGGTTTTACTTTGCAAAATAATGCCTTGATTGTGACCGGTGCGTTGGTTGGTTCTTCCGGTGCAATTCTTTCGTACATTATGTGCAAAGGTATGAATCGTTCATTCTTCAATGTCATTCTCGGTGGCTTTGGTGCAGATGCTGAAAGCGCGGCTGCTGCGGGTGATTACGTCGAACGTCCTATAAAAGTAGGTAGCGCAGAAGACGCTGCTTTCATTATGAAAAACGCAGGCTCCGTGGTGATTGTGCCCGGTTATGGGATGGCAGTTGCGCAAGCGCAACACGCCTTACGTGAAATGGCTGATGTGTTAAAACATCACGGCGTTACCGTGAAATATGCGATTCATCCGGTAGCAGGTCGTATGCCCGGTCATATGAACGTATTGCTCGCGGAAGCAAACGTACCGTATGACGAAGTTTTTGAATTAGAAGATATTAATAACGATTTCCAAACAGCTGATGTAGCGTTTGTGATTGGTGCCAATGACGTGACTAATCCGGCGGCAAAAACTGATCCTACTAGTCCGATTTTTGGTATGCCGATTTTGGAAGTAGAAAAAGCGCGAACAGTATTGTTTGTGAAACGCGGTATGGCAACGGGTTATGCAGGCGTACAAAATGAACTATTTTTTAACGACAACACTATGATGTTATTTGGTGATGCCAAGAAAATGGTTGAAGGTATTGTTAAATCGTTAGATTAAGTTAGGTGTTGGCTAGATTATAAAGTGAATATTTTTTATAGGGTGTGGCTGGTTCACACCCTTCCTTTATTTAGAGGGGCATAAAATGACGACGAATAATCAAACAAAACAATCTGGTTTTTTCTATGGTTGGGTTAACGTAGGTACGGCCGGTGTCGGACATCTGATGGGGGTTTCCACCTTAGTTTTTTTTACTTTCGGTATTTTTTTAACAGCATTACAAAATGAATTTGCTTGGTCACGCACGAGTATTTCTGCGGCCTTAATTTTTGCAACCTTAACTTCAATGGTTATGCAGCCAGTGGCGGGTTATTGGTCAGATCGCGTTGGACCTAAGCGCGTAATTTTGTGTTCTATTGTTGGGTTTAATTTAGTCTTTGCTTCCCTATATTTCTTAACGCCGAACCTTTGGCATCTTTATATTGTGTTTGCTTTGCTAACAGCCACCGGCGCTGGCACTTCGCCGATCACCTATTGCAAAGTAATTACCGAATGGTTTACAGCGCGTCGTGGTATTGCTTTAAGTTTAAGTTTATTAGGCGTGGGCATCGGCGGTGGTTTAATGCCGGAATTGGCAACTCATTATGTTCAAACCTATGGTTGGCGTGTTGCGTATGCCGCGTTAGCCTTAACCAGTTTTGCAATTAGTTTTCCTATCATCAGTTTATTATTGGTTAATACACCTAAACAAAAAAATCTAATTGCCTATGGGCAGGATGTAAATAAGACCGTTGATTCAGAAAATTATGGTTTAACCCCGAAAGAAGCTCGTCGCAATAAAAATTTCTGGTTGATGATCGCCACTTTCTTTTTAGCAGGCGTTTCATTAAATGGATTAATGCTGCATTTAGTGCCCATGTTGACTGACAAAGGCGTTACGCCACAAGCCGCTGCTGGTATGGCCGCTGTATTAGGTTTGTCAGTAAGCGTGGGGCGCTTAGTGTTAGGCGCATGCATGGATAAGTTTTTTGCGCCGCGCGTTGCTTTAACATTTATGAGCGTACCTATCATCGGCATTTTATTGTTTATGTTTGCGCCTATTGGACCATTAACCTATCTGGCAGCTGCGTGTATTGGTTTTGCGATTGGTGGTGAAATTGATATCGTCGCATATTTTGTTGGACGTTATTTTGGTGTTAAAGCTTATAGTCAAATTTACGGGTATATCTTCGCAGCATTTTCGGTGGGATCTGGCGTCGGGCCAGTATTAATGGGCATCGCCTATGATACGACTCATAATTATAATAATGCTTTAATGGGTTTTGTTGCCGCACTAGTCGTGTGTTGTATTTTGTTATCCCGCATCAGCGCATATCCTAATTGGCAACTCAGCAAATAATTATTTAAGCGTTATATAAAGTTAATAAATAAAAAAGCCCGATTGCTCGGGCTTTTTTATTGCTCATTAAAAAATTATTGCGGATACATAATCTGAGTCCATGCAACACCACCCCAACCGAAAGGATTCGCTGTTAATAAACCGGTTTTCAAACCATATTGAATCACAGCGTTGCTGGTTAAGGGGCGAAATTTGTTACCGATTTTAATTTCATACGCTAATGCACCACCTGCTAAGCTATTTTCGGGGGCGGGACGAGTATGCACTTTATCAGGTGTTGCATTAGGACCTGCTATTACCCAATAACCAAAAATATCTGCAATATTGTTTTTTGGAATAAATTGAGTAAACGTATTATCGTGAGCAGGTCCGCGGGCGACAATAATGACATTCCCATTTGCATCTAAAATCGGCGCACCAGTGTTTGGATCTATAGCGGGAATAGGAACTTCTTGGCCATACGGATTGTTCGCGTCAATAGGTCCAACCAAGTAAGCATCAACATCACGTAATGTGGGTGACGCATCTGCGGGGCCGCTGCCACCTGCGATTGCAGGAAATTGTGCAAATACCCATACGGTAATACCACCGAACCAAGCAGGTTTTTTAACATCGTAAGGTGTTTCAGCATATGCCCCGCTTAATAAAGCCATTGATAATATAGCGCCCGCTAAGCTTTTAACAAAATAATTTGTTCTCATACTGTGTGCTCCATTGAGTATTGTTTTTAAATAAATAAAAGGTGTGGCTGAAAATGGCGATGTCATGGTTAGCCCTAGTCATGTTTATTAACAGCCGCACTGACTTTATAAGTGGTATTAGGTGTACAGCACAAGCTTTTGCTTAAATTATTTTATGAATTTTTTCAACAAAAGTGCTGCCTAATTTACAACAGCTGTGAGAAAAATAATAAAAGTAATTTTTTGTATTTTGCCTTCGTATATCGAAAAATTTAAAAATAGTTTTTTTATTTTAGTAAGGTTAAAAAAAGCCCTGTAAACAGGGCTTTAGATATTAATTTGCAACCGTTTTTAAAGAAATGTCTAAGGCTGCGCGGCGACTTAACCACGCTGAAGGACGATAACGCGGATCTCCATAAAAACTTTCTAAGCCTTCTAATATTTGTAATATTGTCGCGGCACCTAAGGCATCACCCCAACTTAAGGGGCCTTGCGGATAAGCTAATGCGGTTTTAATGGCGATATCAATATCAGCAGGTGTGGCTATTTTTTGTTGTGCAATTTCGCAGGCCACGTTGATTATCATCGCAACAATACGTTGCGCAATAAATCCAGGACTATCGTTGATCACAGTAACTTGAGCGCCATCATAAGCAAAAAATGCATGCGCCGCATCACGGTATTCTACCTTGGTAATTGGTGTGGTCATCAAGGTGCGGCGACCTTTACTTAAACCAAATAAAGTATCAATGGCGACCACGTGGTTTGCGTCTAACGAATGCTCAATTGCAGTTGTGGTAGCGTCTTGACCAATAGGCGCAATAATAATTAAAGCATTATTAGAAGGTGCGTCACCTTTTTCGATTACGACTTTCGCTTTTTTAGCGAGCTCATTAATAATATTACGCGCTTCGTCATCCATTTCACTTAGCCAAATACTTTTAGGCAGCAGCGTCGGTGCGGATTTTTCAGCCGGACGTTGTTGTTCATTATCTTTATAAAGATAAAAACCTTCACCGGTTTTGCGTCCCAATAAACCTGCGGTAACACGTTGTTGTGCAATATAGGTAGGGCGATAACGAGGTTCTTCGTAATATTGTTTATAGATAGATTCCATTACTGATAATGAAACATCTAAACCCGTCAGGTCAAACAACTCAAAAGGCCCCATGCGGAAACCAGCGGCTTCGCGCATGATGTTGTCTATCTCATGAAACTCTGCAATGCCTTCGCTGACAATACGTAAGGCTTCGGGGCCATAGGCGCGTCCTGCGTGATTAACTAAAAAACCCGGCGTATCCGTTGCGTGCACAGGCGTGTGACCAACGTGTTTTACTAAAGTCATTAAATTTTCGACAACGACGTTATTAGTTTTAACACCAGGAATGATTTCTACTAATTTCATCAAAGGCACAGGATTGAAAAAATGTAAACCCGCAACACGCGCTGGATGTTGGCAGCCTGCTGCAATAGAGGTGATTGATAAGGAAGAAGTGTTGCTGGCTAAAATGCAATCAGCACTGACAATGCTTTCTAATTCTTTAAATAAGTTTTGTTTAACGTCTAAGCGCTCAACAATAGCTTCAATAATAAGATGGCAATCGTGCAGTGCTTGAGTATTGCTAGCCGGTTGGATGCGTGCAATCGCACTGCTGGCTTGTTCAGCCGTCAATACACCTTTGTCGGCAGCGCGTTGAATCATTTTTTCAACAAAATTTGCGGCTTCTTTTACCGCGTCCGCAGATACATCATATAAACGCACTGTAACATTTGCTTGTACTAAAATTTGTACAATGCCACGACCCATGGCACCTGCGCCGATGACACCTACTGTTAAGTCTTGCAGGAAATTAGATTTATTCATTGTTTAATTCACCATAGCGTGAGCGTGTTGAGTGTTTTCCGCAAAGCGGTTATTAGGCTAAAAAGCGAGCATTGAAATGCTGCTTATGATAACAGAGGCTTTATTCCGACGCAGGGTGTTTGAGCCGGCACGCGAGCTGACGTACAATCCGACAACGGAATGCGAAAGCAAAGTTTAAATAAAAACTCATAATAGAAGGGCCTGTATGTTACGCATCATTATTTTAATCGCCTTGGCGGCCTTAGGTGCTTTGGCTTCGGCCGCAATTGACCCCGTGCTTCCGCAAATTCGTGATTATTTTCATCAGCAAGGCGACCCTGCTGCCATAGAACGTTTAGCTAAAATGTTAATGGGCTTACCTAGTTTAGTCTGCGCATTCAGCGCGCCTTTTGTGGGCTGGTTGGGTGATCGTTTTGGGCGGGTACGTTTATTAATGGGCGGTTTGTTTATATACGGCATCACGGGCACGGTGGGTTTATATGCTGAATCTATTTATTGGATCCTTGGCGCACGTGCATTAATGGGTGTGGGTGTTGCAGCTTCTATGACGTTACCGATTGCCCTGATTGGTGATTATTACGCAGGTGACCAACGTCGTCGTGTGATTGCTTTATTAGCGGGCATGGGAACCTTAGCGGGTTTTGTGGTCGCGATGAGTGCCGGTGGATTAGGGCAATATTTTGGTTGGCGTGCAGTATTTGCTTTATATACGTTACCGTTAATTTTATTAGTGTTTGTTTGGCGTTTATTCCCAGAAGTTGAAAAACTGCAAATGACGCAGCAACAAAGTCAGCTGACCTTTAAACAAGCCATTCAAGGCATTTGGTATTTGTATCCTATTTTGTTAGTGACGGTAACATTCTTTTTTGCATTGATTGTGCACATGCCATTTTATTTAAATGATCATTTACATGTTATGGACCCAACCAAAATTGCCGCTGTGTTTGCTTTATCAACCCTAACCGGTGGTCTAAGCGCATTAAGTTATAGCTGGTTATTAAAACGCTTGAATCAACAACAAGTATTCGCGGTAATTTTTATGTTTTCGGCATTAGGTTTTGGATTGTGCGCATTATGGCCTCAATACACCGTGATTATTGTGGGTGCTGCCTTAGCTGGTATCGGTATGGGTTTAGTGACACCGCATATTAATACTTTAATTTTGATGTCTGTGGATCCCGCGTGGCGGGGACGTTTGATAGCGGGCGTCACCAGCACGATATTTTTATCACAGTTTTTATCCGTCGCTTTAACGCAACCTTTAACTGAGATATTAGGTTATCCCGCCACTTTCGGTTTAATTGCAATGTGTTTTGCAGCGCTCAGCATAGTAGCTTGGTTACCACGCCAACTATGGTGGCCGACAGCTAAAAGCAGCGCTAGTCTTTAAATCAAGATATAAAAAAATTTAACGTTTTTGATAAATGTGCACGGCCATTTTGTGCACCGCTTCAGCTGCTTCCATCATCGCTTCAGGTAATGTGGGATGCGCGTGGATAGTACGTGCGATATCTTCTGCGGTAGCTCCCATTTCGATTGCTAATGTTGCTTCGGCAATAAGCTCAGTTACTTCGGGACCCACCATGTGCACCCCGAGTACTTCATCAGTATTTGCATCAGCAATAATTTTTATAAAACCATCGGTTTCCATCAAGCTCATCGCACGTCCTGATGCAGCAAATGGGAATTGTCCGATTTTAATTTCATGACCTTTATCTTTTGCTTGTTGTTCTAATAAACCAACAGACGCCATTTCAGGTGAAGTGAAAATGACGGCAGGCACACAACGCACATCATATTCATCTTTTTGTCCTGCAATCACCGCCGCCGCAACTAAACCTTCGCGACTGCCTTTGTGCGCTAACATGGGCTGACCAGCAATATCACCAATCGCATAAATATTTGATACGGAAGTACGCGTTTGTTTGTCGGTGACTAAAAAACCGCGCTCATCCGTTTTTAATCCAACGTTTTCTAAACCTAAACCGTCGCTAAAAGCTTTGCGGCCGACAGTGCATAAGATTTGATCGCAGTTAATGATTTCATCACCCTTGGGTGTTTTAATGGTAACGCTGTATTGATTGCCGGATTTTTTGTAGCTCTTGGCAGCCGCTTCAGTGATTAAATTAATACCTTGTTGTTTTAAGGAGCGCTCAATTACTTTAATGCAATCTGCATCTTGACCCGGCAAAGCGCCTTTGGTGAATTCGACCACGGTAACTTCACTGCCGAGTTTGCGATATAAACAACCCAGTTCTAAACCAATATAACCACCACCAATAACGACTAAATGTTTTGGAATACGTGTCGGTGATAACGCTTCAGTTGATGACCAAACATTTTCACCATCAAAATCAAAACCGGGTACGCTTACGGGTACCGAACCAGTGGCTATGACGATATTGTCGCAAGTAATTATTTGTTTATTTTTGCCACTCGTGACTTCTACTTGGGTTTTGCTTACTAAGCGTGCGTGACCTTGCACATGCGTAACATTATGATTTTTTAATAAACCCGCAACGCCACTGGTTAATTTTTTAACAATACTGCTTTTCCAGTTCACCAGTGTATTGATGTCTAAGCTTACATCTTTGACTTGAATGCCCATGGCGCTGGCCTTGTGCATTTTTTCTAATAAATTACCGGCAGCAATTAATGCTTTGGAAGGAATACAACCGACGTTTAAACAAGTACCACCCACTTCTTCTTTTTCAATGACGGTAACTTGTTGACCGAGTTGCGCTAAACGAATCGCGCAAACATAACCAGCAGGGCCGGCGCCAATAACCACAGTGTGTGAAGGCTTGCTCATAACGGTTCCTTATTTTATTCAGTCTTAATAAATAACAGAGTCAAACAGATAAAATAATGTTTGCTGTGCTGAATGGTTAATTCAACACAGCACTTATTTTATAATGGAATTTTTTATAAAGGGAAGGCGCCATCGCCTTGTTCTGCTTCGCCATAACGTTCGACGATGCGGATGAAGTCATTATATTGCTTCATTAAATGACGTGGCATTTCAGCGTAAATATCTTCTACCAATGATTTTAATGGCATCGCAGGCGCTGCTTCTTGCACATGAATTTCATCATCAATTTCCTGATAAATCTGCGCTTCAATAGCGGCGAGTTCATCCGTTTTGATAATGCCTTGTTTCACTAGATATAAATTAAACCGATCAATTGGATCGCGCTTCTGCCACATTTCAACTTCTTTAGCATCACGGTATTTACTTGGATCATCAGAGCTTGAATGACCCATCATGCGATAAGTGTTCACCACTAACAAAGAAGGGCCGCCACCTTTGCGGGCTTGTTCAACCAGCACTTTCATTGCAAGGTAACAAGCTAAGACGTCATTACCATCAACATCATAACCCGCCATGCCATAACCAATGGCTTTGTCAGCATAAGACGCGGCAGCCGTTTGATTGCAAGAAGGTACTGAAATTGCCCAACCATTATTAACACAAACAAAAATCGCCGGTGCTTTCCATACAGCTGCCATATTCATGCCGCTGTGAAAGCCGTTCGAACTGGTTGCGCCATCACCAAAATAAATACCATGTACTTCATCTTTCTTCGCGCGTTTCGCCGCGAATGCTGCGCCTACGCCGTGCGGAATTTGTGTGCCAATTACAGAGGACCAACTAGGATAATGACTGCCTTTGTGTTGGAAGTGATTATTCATTTGGCGACCTTTCGCCGAATCATTGGAGTTGCAGTACATTTGCGCAATGTATTCAGATAAAGGTAAGCCGCGCATTAATGCTGCGCCGCCTTCACGTAAGCCTGACCACATCCAATCTTGTTGGCGCAATCCAGCAGCAGTACCAATCATGGCTGCTTCCATGCCGAGCATGGAACCAACAAAACCAATACGACCGGCGCGTTGCAATTTCAACATGCGTTGATCAATACAACGTACACGCACCATGTGCACTAACAAATCGCGCAACGCAGATTTGGTGAGTTCTTTAGGCAGTGCGACTTTAGCGCCGCCTTTGCCGTCAAATACTTCTTTGGCAATGTCTAAAGTTTTGATACTCATAATGCTAACAACCCCGGATCTTCAAGTAATTGCTTGATGTGTACTAATAAACGAACGGCAGAAACACCATCCGCTAAGCGATGATCAACGCTGATGGAAAAATTCATGTATTGACGAACTTCGATTTTATCGCCTTCCGGTGTTTCTACTACACCTGGTTTTTTCATTAAGCGATGTACACCTAAGATAGCCACTTGTGGGAAGTTGATAATAGGCGTGGCGTGAATGCTACCGATTTGACCGGCATTTGAAATCGTAAAGGTGCCGCCTTGAAAATCTTCTGCTTTGAGTTGACCATTACGCGCTTTGTCGGCCATCGCATCCAATTCTTTGCTAAGCGTTAATACACTTTTAGCTTGTGCATCACGAATCACTGGCACGACTAAGCCGTTGGGCGTATCCGTTGCAATGCCGAGATTGCTGTAATGATAAGTAACGATTTCGTTATTTTTTTCATCCAGCATGCTGTTGAGTTCGGGATATTTTATTAAAGCGCTGGCGCATGCTTTCATAATAAAAGCGGTGAAGGTTAATTTAGTGCCTTCTTTTTCGCCGATCGCTTTAGCGCGTTGACGTAAACGCACTAATTCAGTGACATCAATTTCTTCTACAACCGTAAAGTGAGTGGCCGTAAATTTTGAACGTGTCATTTGTTCGGCAATTTTACGACGCAAACCTACAAATGGCGTGCGCGTTTCGCGAGTGCCGGCAGGAATGCTGATTTGACTAGCGTTATTATTGCTGCTGACATTGCGTCCCGATTTTGCAACGGCTTCTACATCACTGCGACGAATTACGCCGTTGCGGCCGGAGCCTTCAACATCAGCGAGTGTTACATTTAAATCGCGTGCACTACGACGTGCACTCGGAACCGCACGCACTTTATCGTCGTGTGCGCTCACAGCGGTTGCTGTTTTAGTTTCTGTTTTAGTTTCTGTTTTAGTTTCTGTTTTAGTTTCTGTTTTAGCAGCAGGTTTCGCGTGACCGTGGCCGCTGTGTCCTGCGCTAGTAACGGCGGTTTGACCATCGTCTAAAATAAAAATCACAGTGCCGACTGGCACAACATCGCCTTCTTTGGCGAGAATTTCTTTAATGATGCCGGCTTTAGGTGAAGGCAATTCTACCGCTGCTTTGTCGGTCATGACTTCTAATACAGTTTGATGCTCAGCGACTTTGTCGCCAATCTTCACGCACCATTTAATGATTTCACCTTCGGTGAGACCTTCGCCAATATCCGGTAATCTAAATTCTAATGCCATAGGTTTTGCTCCTGATCGCGAAGGAGATCAATAGTGGTAAACGTATTCGATGGCATCTAACACGCGATGCTCATTCGGAATGTAATGGTGTTCTAAGGTATTTGGAAACGGTGTATCAAAACCTGTTACGCGTTTGACCGGCGCTTCCATATATTCAATTGCATGCTCAGCAATTAAGGCGCTGATTTCGCCGCCATAACCACAAAAACGTGGCGCTTCATGTAAGACCACCACACGGCCGGTTTTACGCGCCGCTTCTAATACACCTTCTTCATCTAATGGTAACAAGGTGCGTAAATCAATTATTTCTACATCAATACCTTGCGCAGCGGCGAGTTCAGCGGCTTTGCTCGCAATGGGCACCATCGCACCATAACAAAAAACAGTGACGTCTTTGCCATCACGCACAGTCCGTAAAGTGGATAAATCTACCGTGTAATAACCTTCAGGTACTTCGCCTTTAACGGCGCGATATAACGCTTTTGGTTCGAGGAAAATAACGGGATCTGGATCCGCGATGGCGGCGAGTAATAAACCTTTCGCGTCATACGGAGTGGAAGGGATCACTACTTTTAAACCGGGTGTATGACAGAAATAAGCTTCTGCTGATTGGCTGTGATACAAGCCACCGCGAATACCGCCACCGTAAGGCGTGCGAATGACTAAAGGCGCGGAATATTGATTGCCGGAACGATAACGTAACTTCGCAGCTTCACTGACTATCTGATCGAAAGCGGGATAAATAAAATCTTGAAATTGAATTTCAACAATCGGCTTTAAACCATTCGTGGCCATGCCAATGGCGCTGCCGACTAAACCGTCTTCGGTTAATGGTGTGTCAATAACTCGATCTTCACCAAACTCTTCTTGTAAACCTTGGGTCGCGAGAAATACGCCGCCTTTGCGACCTACGTCTTCACCCATAATCAGCACTGATTCATCATGCAACAGCGCCGTGCGCATGCCATCAGTGAGTGCTTGAATTAAAGTCATTGTTGCCATAATGCAATGTCCGAAGCTGTTTTATCGAATCTATAAAAGTGTTTAAAAACACCTTAATAAACGTCTAAAAGCGCGCGCTAGCGCCATTTTCTATTTTCTGAAAGCGGGCGAGTCTAGCATAATTTTTCTGTATGGGTGCAGGCCGAAGCCATAGACCACAATGCTAACGTTAGGCGCGAATTCAAGGAAAATCATAGCGTAATCAGTATAAAAAAACCGCCGGGTTAAGCGTAACCCCGGCGGTTTAGCGTCGATAGAATGACTCAGTGCTTAGAAGTTATAGCGAACACCTGTACCGAAGGTGCGTGGTGCACCAGGTGAACCTAATGCAATACCAATATCGCCACTAAATTGCAGTGCGTCATAGTATTTTTCATCAGCGACGTTATTGACGTAGACCCACAATTGCCAAGCTTCTAAATCTACGGTTCCACGTAAATTCCAAACGCCATAACCATCACTTTTACCCGCTTCGGAGTTTTGGATGTCATTGTATTGTTCGCCGTGATAAAGGTAATCGGCGCGCACACTGGTTGGATTACTCGCTACATTGAACTCGTAACTTCCACCTAAGCTGCTAGTAAGTTCAGGAACATAAGGCAGTTCGCCGCCTACTTTTGCATTGGTGGAGCTATCAGCTTCTTCTATTTCAGTGGTGATATAACCGAGCGACCATTGTAAAGCCCAGCCACTAGCAATATCCCACCAGAGTTCAGATTCTACGCCTTGAATGCTTGATTTACCGACGTTATCAAGAACGGGCGGAGAAGCGGGTACTGGAAAAGCGAAGAGCTGCTGATTCTCGTAAGAGTAATCAAATAAAGCCCAATTCCAGCGAATAACATCGCTAAATTGGAATTTACCACCAAACTCAATGGCGTTAACCTCTTCTGGTTCTACTGTGGGTGAGTTACCGATAGCGGCACTAGCTGCAACGGCTACCCCAGTATTGGCGTTAAATGTGCCGCTCTTGAAACCTTCTGAATAAGATATGTAAAGTAATTTGTCTTCTGTCATTTGCCAGTCAACGCTCACTTTAGGTGTGGTAGATGACCAATCACCGCTAAAGTTTTGTGATGGTGCATAAGCGGCTTTAACAAAATCTGGAGCTGCTGGGCTTGTATATATAAAGTGAGGTGTAGTTCCATCTAGATTACCAATGGTTTTTTTCATCTCTTTTTCTTCCTGACTGCTACGAAAACCCAAAGTAGCTGTCCAGTCACCTAAATGCACGGAGCCTTGCGCAAAGATAGCGGTGCTAGCAATGTCGATATCGTAATAGTCTCTGTGATTACCGACAACACCAGGTAATGGTGGTGGAAGATCCATGCCGAATGATGAGATCGCAATATTATCAGTGGCATTTTCTTTATACCAGTATGCACCAGTTAACCAATCAAATATGCCGTCAAAAGCATTACCTAAAAACTGTACTTCTTGACTGGTTTGATCTTGTTCAACTTTTTGTTCGAAAATAGTGTTGAAGGTAATGGGTAATCCATCGTTGTCACCGGAGTAACTTTGTTCCAGTGTACGATAACCCGTAATAGATTTAACGGTGAAAGCATCTAGATCCCACGTTGCGGTGATGTTAAGGCCCGCAATATCTTGATCATCATGACCTACATAAGAAGATGAATTTTTTTGATAATCATCGTTTAGATAATCATCATAGTTATAGCCCAGCGCAGCATATTGGCCTTTTACAAGCTGACCTGTCATCGCGTCAGTAGGGGTACCTGTCCACGCGAGTTTTTGACCATGCGGTGCTTGACGTTGTTTGGTGAAATCAATAGCCGTATCTAAGGCAAAGTTATCACTGGCTTCCCAACGTAATGCGACTCGGCCGATGGTGACACCTTCGTCGTATTGTTCAGTTTCAGAACCTGCCACGTAATCTGTGCCAGCAGCAAGACTTGCGCCGGGTACCACAGCGTCTGATTCAATATAACCATCATGTTGGCGATGAGTTAACGATACTGAACTGAAGACTGTGTCTGAGAAAGGAATATTGACGCCAGCAGATAGGTTCATAGTGTTGTAATTACCCACTTCAGCAGAAGCAAAACCTGTGAATTCATTATTAGGTTTTTTGGTAATTAAGCTGACTGCGCCAGCGACTGTATTGCGACCGAATAAAGTACCTTGTGGACCGCGTAGTACTTCTACACGTTCTAATGACAAAGTGTTGAATACAGCACCTACCGAGCGGCCAATGTAAACACCATCGACATAAATTGCGACAGCAGGATCATTATAGATAAAGGGTTCAGCTTGACCTACGCCACGAATAAAGATGTTGGCGCGACTATCACCTGTGTTGCCGTTGCTGGTTTGAAAATTCACGTTGGGTAATGCGTCGCCCAAGCTGCTGATATCCGTTATAGAGCGGGCTTCTAATTGTGATGCCGTTAAAGCAGATATTGCGATAGGTGTTGCTTGTAAATTGGTTTCTTTTTTAGTGGCAGTAACAATAACTTCTTCTAGCAATTTATTGGATTGTTCTTGTGCTGCGACTTGTGCAAACGGCGTTGCGACCAGCATGGTCGCTATAGCCGCTGCTACGCCAGAGCTGCGCAGAGCTGTTAAGTTTGGTAAATGTTTCATTAGGTAGAGCCCCCGTCTTAGTTTGTAACTTGTGTTTGATGATCTGCCGTTGTCGCCGATTATCGCGCACGTCCCATAAAGCTACTTAGAGCCACGCTCATTTAACAAGCGTTCAGGGAGGGTACTCTATAAGTGGTTACAAATTCAACACCAGTAAACGCTATAAATAAAGGCAAAATCTTACGGGGAATTATGAGACGTAAAAATAGACGAGTAATAGGCTGTGCGAATGTTCAGTTTCGTTTTTTGGTTGAGACATGAGGTATAAAAACGCGACTTACCGTCGCGTTTTCAGGATGAGCGGATGGTCTATTTATTTAGCGTGGGATCATTTGCAAGTTGCACGAGTTTTTTGCCTGGTTTGAAGCCGCTGAATAAACTCGCAAAAGCATCAGGTACTTTGTCGATTCCTACAACAATGTCTTCAACATAACTAATTTGTCCATTTTTTACCCATTGCGCCAAGGCTTGCATCGCTTCAACGCCGCGATCTAAATAGTCAGTGGCGAGAAAACCTTGCATGCGTGCGCGTTTATGAATGACGGGTAAAATTTTGCCGTAGTTAACCGGTTCGCCGCCTTCTGGATTGTAGGCGGAGATGTAACCGACTAACGCGATACGTGCGTGTACATTTAAATGCGCCATCGCTAAGTCATGAGTTTTGCCGCCGACGCTGTCGAAAAATACGTCGACGCCGCTGTTGAGGGCTTGCGCTAAATCTTCAGCAAAATTGGCTTGTTGCCAATCCACTGCGGCATCTATTTTTAACTCATCTCGTAAATAAGCCGTTTCAATGGCGCCGCCCGCGATACCAACTACGCGACAGCCTTTAAGTTTGGCAATTTGACAAGCCACCGATCCCACTGAACCTGCGGCCGCGGCGATTAAAACGGTTTCGCCTGCTTTGGGTTGACCTAAGTCTAATAAGGCGAAATACGCAGCGATGCCAGAAGGACCTAAGACACCCAAACACGTTGAAATAGGTGCTAGCGTAGGATCAACTTTGCGCATGCTGGTGCCAGCGACGGTGGCGTATTGTTGCCAACCCACTTCGCCTGCGACGTAATCACCGATTTGGAAATTAACATCGCGGCTAGCGGTTACGCGCGCTACGCCACGAGAAATCATTAAGCTATTTAATGGCAAGGGTGGCATTGCACCCTTCGGATTAAGGCGCAGCCTGGGAAATGGATCCATTGATAAATAAATGACTTCGACGCTAATTTCACCTTCTTTAGGTTCGCTTAACGGCGTTTCCACAAAAGCGAAATGTTCTTTAGCCGGCAAACCGTCAGGATAACGATGAACTAGAATTTGCTGATTAAGTTTATTCACAATAAACCTCGATATATTTCAAAATAGAAAAGAGATTTCGCACAGTGGTGGATTTTCCATCACCGTGCGAATCAAAAAAGTTTACTAACGTTTGGATTTTTTAGGCGCAGGCGTTTGAATCATGTCGACAACAATATGCGCACTTTCGGTGATTAAGCTATTACTAACGTCATCGGCGCGTGTATCGGTTTTTTTATTTTCAGTTTGATCAGTTTCGTATTCTGCAAATGTTTTAAACGGCTTTAAATTTTTCGCGATGCGCCGATTGTTTTCCATATCTAACTGACGCTGTTCTAATTTTTGCTGTTCTTTACGGCGAGTGGTTTCGCTCAGTGACATTTGCGTGGTTTTCTGAATTTCGTCTAATAAAACAATCCGGTCATTCAAGAATTTGAAATCAGGATTATTCAGAACACGCTGCGTATGTTTCTTTTGTAAAGCAGGTACTACTGTGTGTAAGCGACTGATGGGTTGATAGTTCGCAGGTTTAATTTGATCCCACGGCAACGCATTGGGTAAAGCAGCTTCGCCGATTTCACTGTTATGCATCATGTCGGGAAAGCTAATGTCTGGCACTACACCGCGTGATTGAGTGCTGTCTCCGGAAATGCGATAAAACTTGGCTTGAGTGAGTTTAATTTGTCCCGGCGCTAAATCTTCTAATGATTGTACTGTGCCTTTACCAAAAGTCTGTCCGCCTACTACTAAACCGCGGCGATAATCTTGAATAGCGCCGGCTAAAATTTCAGAAGCCGATGCGCTTAAGCGGTTCACAACGACAACGAGAGGGCCTGCGTATAACACGCGTTTGTCGTCATCACCCATGGCTTCGACACGTTCATTTTGATAACGAATTTGCACCACGGGGCCGGATGGAATAAACAAACCCATCATCGCACTGACTTCAGGTAAAGAACCGCCGCCGTTATCGCGCAGATCCATCACGATGCCATCTACGTTTTCATCTTGTAATTCACTTAAAATACGCGACACATCGCGCAACGAGCTAGCATAATTGGGGTCGTTAGCACGCAAGGCGTTCCAGTCGAGATAAAATGTTTTTAATTCAATAACGCCAATGCGATAGTTTTTGTTGCCACGTTTAATTTCAATAATTTTCTTTTGAGCATATTGATCTTCCAAGCGAATTTCATCGCGCACGATAGAAACAATCCGCACTTTGCTGGTATCAACCGTATTAGCGGGTTGAATTTGCAAACGCACCGTCGTGCCTTTTTTGCCGCGAATGAGTTCGACGACTTCATCTAAACGCCAACCCACCACGTCGATGATTTCGCCTTTGTCATTTTGACCTACACCAATGACACGATCAGCAGGATTAAGTTGATTAGTTTTTTCCGCCGGACTGCCAGGAATGACGCGCACAATTTTTGTGTAGTCTTCTTCACCTTGTAATTCCGCGCCTATGCCTTCGAGTTTATTGCTCATATGAATTTCAAAATTTGCTACATCTTTAGGCGACATATAGTCAGTATGTGGATCATAAAGATGGGTGTAGACACCAATAAAAGATTGAAACACATCATCGTTCTTAATTTGATTTAAACGATTAAGTTGATTGCGATAACGTTTTTGTAAATCAGTTGTGATTTTAGGCCAGTCATTGTTCGCGAGACGTAAATTTAAAACCTCGGCTTTTAATTGGCGGCGCCATAAATCATAAGCGTCTGCAGTGTTTGCTGGCCAAGGAGCATCTTCACGTTTTAATTCGAGCGCTTCCTCTTTTTTATAATCAAATTGTTGAATGCGTTGCGGCAAGCTTTCTAAAAAGAAATTGAGTTGCTGCGTACGGCGTTCTTTTAAACGATTAAACATGATAAACGCAGAAGTGAGTTGCCCGGATTTTAAGTCGTCATCCAGCGTGTTTCGATATTTTTCAAACTCAGCGATATCTGCTTGCAAAAAATAACTGCGACCCGGATCCAGTTGTTTTAAATATTGATCCAGTAACTTAGATGACATAGCGTCATCAATGCTGAGCTTTTGATAATGAAAGGCTTGTAAATAACGCGCAATTTGGCGGGTGGTAGGCGCATAAGTCTCTTCGGCAACCAGCGTAAAGGGGCTGACATTGGGGGCGGTATAAGCTAAACCACCCAGTAAAGAAACAAGCAGTGTTAGTGCAATAATAATGCGCGTACGTGTTAACGATGCCAAAGCCATTTTTGTGCTCATGCGAGTAGGTCTATATAAGGACGCTCATCATAACGGATCGGCTCCCCAATTCGCTAATGGATTCGCTCATGGATTCGCTAGGGGGTTGTACCCAAAGGCAGGAAAGTTTTTAGCGCGCCGCTTGTTGATTGTTTTGTTGCTGATAACGCTGATAGTAATTAAAAACCCGAGTAACGTAGGTCTGGGTTTCGCGATAGGGTGGAATGCCGCCGTATTTATCAACTGCCATTGCGCCTGCGTTATAGGCGGCAACCGCGAGACGCGCGTTTTGTTTAAAGCGCACTAATAACTCACTAAAGTGTTGTACGCCCGCACGGATATTTTGTTCGGGATCAAAGCGATCTATTACTTGATATTGTCTAGCGGTGGCGGGCATGAGTTGCATCAGTCCACGCGCGTCGGTGCGTGAAATGGCGCGGCTATCAAAGCAGGACTCCGCGCTGATAATGGCTTTAATCATTAAACTGTCGACTTGCTGATCGCTCGCGAATTGTTCTACGAGTGCCATGTGTTTGCTGGCTCGTTGTTCCATGATGTCCGCATTGACACCTTTGCAGGAACTAAGCGCGGTAACCCGGCCATACCTATCTATATAGGTATAGTCAGCATGATTTAAGGGTCGATCTGTTAACCAGCGAGTACCGTCTTTTTCTTGGTATATATAAGTATCACCCGCGTGCGCGGCGGGTATAGCGAATGCCAATGCCAATGCCCATACAAGGGATGCCGCGAAAAATAAAGAAGTTAAAAAATGCATATGAGCGATTCATCCTGTCCAGTGCTCAGTATAGTCGGCAGCATTAGGCCGATGCTTTAGTTTGACCTTGGTTTTGGCCAAGTCTTCGACGGAAGGCGTGCCTAAGTAGATAAAACCAACCACGGTTTCGGTGGGCGTTAAACCTAATGCCTGCAAAGTATGAGCATGGGTGGCCAGTGGCCCGGTTACCCAAATGCCGTGATAATTTAACGCATTGGCGGCGAGCAAAATGTTATAGGCGCTTAAACCCGCTGATAATAATTGTTCATGCTGGGGAATTTTTGGATCATCACGTAGCCGTGCGATCACCGCAATAATGAGCGGCGAGCGGATAGGTTTGCTGCGAATGTCTTCTAGCTTGTGAGCCGCCATGTCGGGTTCTAGCTGTTGCGCAGCACTCACGAAAATGTCGCCTAGTTGTGCGCGTGCATCACCATCAATAATTAAAAATCGCCAAGGCCGTAGTTCGCCGTGATCCGGTACCGAAACAGCCGCTTGCAGAATCTGTTGTAACTCATGGCCGCGGGGCGCGGGCTCATGGAGTAATTTCGCGGGTACCGAGACGCGATTCAATAATTGTTCTAGCATGGGCAACTCGTGTCAGTGATGGTAATTTGCAAGGCTTACCTTAGAATATGAACGTTAGTATAACCTGCTCGCTTGTGTAGCTGTCAGTCAGGTTAATAAGGGGTTAACTTTATGCGTGGAGATGTTGATCCCATGACAGAACATGATTTATCCGTCAGTCGGCTTAAGTACCGATTGGAAACATATATGGATCAAGCGCGCAGCAATGAAACTAAGCTGCGCTCGTTTCAAGATCTAGAATTAAAATTATTAAAGTCCCCTAGCATAGCGGAGCTATGCCGTGTGTTATTGCAAGACTACAAACAGACCTTTGAATTACAAACAGTGTCGTTGTTGTTAATTGACGGCGCTGATTCCACCGCGCAAATTTTTCGTGACACTCTCGAAAGCTTAATTAATGGACGCGGTGAGTTTGAGCGTTTAGTGCGCCAGAATTTTCGTATTATTAATGATTATGCGTTGATTCAATCATTAGAGACGTACGCCAAAATTCCGCGCTTAGCGAAATTTGATGTAGCCGATCATGGTCGCTTTTTTTCTAAAGCAGTCGCACGTAAAGAATTGGCATTAGGTAGCGTGGCAATTTTGCCGTTACAAGCGCATGGTTTATTGTCAGGATTTTTAAGTTTTGGTAGTCAAGACGAACAACGTTTTACGCCCGATATCAGCACTGATTTTTTGTGTCGCGCCGCAGAAGTAGTGGGCATTGCGATTGAAAATGTTGCCAACACGGAATACTTGCAGCAACTAACGTTACGAGATCCACTGACTTCAGCAAATAATCGGCGTTATTTTTTCAAACGTATGGAAGAAGAATTAAATCGTGGCCAGCGTCAAGGTCATGGCGTTGCGTGTTTATATATTGATATCGATTTTTTCAAGAGCATTAACGATCACTATGGCCACGCGGCCGGTGATAGGGTGTTAGTGCATTTAACGAAAGTAGTGCAGAGCGCGGTGCGCAGTTGCGATATTTTTGCGCGTTTAGGCGGTGAAGAATTTGCGGTGATTTTGCCGGAAATAACGCCTGAAGGTATGCGCGATATTGCAGAGCGAGTGCGCAGTTTAGTGCAAAAAAATCCCTGCGAATTAACTATCGACAGCAAAGTGCCTATCACCGTTTCAATTGGTATGGCGCATTTAGCGTTGGCGCAAATTGTCGGCGAGCCGCAAGAGTTAGGTGACAAATTAGTTAATTGCGCCGACGCAGCGTTATACGCATCTAAAGAAAATGGCCGTAACCGTGTTACCGACTACATTGAACTACCATCCGCATAACATTATTGTTACTTCGATTTTGATTGAAAAAAACTAAGCAGCTACTTATGACGCATCCTGTGCATTACGTTATTCAGCCGATTGATCCGGCAGCGCATTTATTTGAAATTCGGTTAACGATTGTGCAAGCGCAATTGCAACAAGTTGTATCGTTGCCCGCGTGGATACCCGGTAGTTACATGCTGCGAGAATTTGCTAAACATATTGTGACGCTGCAAGTGCATAGCGATGGTCATGCGCTGTCTGTACAGAAGCAAGATAAAAATACATGGCGCATTGATAATATTGCTGGCGCAACGTTGACGATTATTTATCAAGTATATGCGTGGGATTTGTCCGTGCGCGCCGCGCACTTAGATGACACGCATGGTTTTTTTAATGGCACCAGCGTGTTTTTACGTGTGCATGGCAAAGAACAGCAAAGTTGTAGCTTGGAAATATTGCCGCCTATTGGTTTGCACTATGCGCAGTGGCAAGTAGCAACGAGTTTGTCGCGCAAATCCTTAAACGTTGCCGATGCTGGGTTTGGTTTATACGACGCAGTTAATTACGATGAATTAGTTGATCATCCTGTTGAAATGGGTTTATTACGACGTTGGTCATTTACAGTGGCCGGCATCCCGCATGAATTGGTCATTAATGGCCGCATTGAATTTGATGCGCAACGCGTCTGCGATGATTTGCAGCGCATCTGCGAACAACAAATACAATTTTGGGGCGCTGCGCCCGCAGATTTATCGCGTTATTTATTTTTAGTGACCGTGTTAACAGAGGGTTATGGTGGTTTAGAACATCGTGCGTCATGCGCTTTGTTATGCGGCCGTAAACATTTGCCCTTAGTAGGCGAGCTCGCGGTTTCGGAAAACTATCGCGAATTCTTGGGTTTGTGTAGTCATGAATATTTTCATACCTGGAATGTTAAGCGCCTCAAACCTGCCGCGTTCATGCCGTATGATTTCCAACAAGAAAACTACACGCGCTTATTGTGGGCGTTCGAAGGTTTTACGTCTTACTACGATGATTTGATGCTATTGCGCGCAGGCTTAATTAACGACGAAAGTTATTTAGAATTATTGGCGCGCAATATTACACGCTTGTGGCGTGCGCCCGGTCGACAAGTGCAAAGCGTTACTGATTCGAGTTTTGATGCATGGACAAAATTTTATAAACAAGATGAAAATTCGCCGAACGCCATTGTTAGTTATTACAACAAAGGCGCCTTAGTCGCGTTGGCGATAGATTTAAGCTTGCGTCAACAAAATAAAAAATCCCTCGATGAAGTAATGCGGTGTTTGTGGCAGCGTTATGGTACGCAAATGATAGGCGTGCCAGAAAACGGCATAGATGAAATTATTTTAGAAATAGGCGGCGCTGCCTTGAGTAATGCGTTAAATGCATGGTTGTACAGCACCGATGAAATAGATTTTTCTACTTTGTTATCCAGCGTGGGCATCGCCATGCAACGTCGCGCAGCACAAACTTTGCAAGACCAAGGCGCGTATGGTGAAGCAAATGCCAGTATGAACATGTTGCCGGATGTCGGCATGCGTATTCAGGCGAGTGAAGGTGCTTGGAAAATTACGCACGTGTTTAATGGTCGTGCCGCACATGTCGCAGGTTTGTCGGCCGGTGATGTGATCATTGCTTGGGATGCGTGGCGCGTAGATGCGCGCGGCGTTGAGCCTATTTTGCAACGTAGTGCGCCGGGTAAAATAGTAGACGTACATTATTTTCGGCGCGATGAACTGCGTCAAACCCAGTTAACGATTGCGGCGCCGATATTGGATACGTGTAATTTATTTATCGCCGATGTTGCTGATACGTCTTTAGCGCAACACCGACATGTTTGGTTGCACGGTCAATAATAGATGCAGTCCGCGCTACGCCAACAGTTATTGCAACACCTTGCGGATGGTGCTTGTTATTCTGGTTCTTGGTTAGGCGAGCAATTGGGTATGAGTCGTGCGGCGGTGTGGAAACATATTCAACATTTGCAAGCCGAGGGTGTGCCGATTCAAGCGATCGTCGGACGCGGTTATCAATTAGCGCAACGTTATGAAGCGTTAGATGCCGAACAAATTCATGCGGCGCGACAATTTAATGTTCCATTAGAATTAATTATTTTAGATAAAGTTGATTCAACCAATGCCGAGTTGTTGCGTCGTCGTAGCCTGTTGCAGATCAGTGATTGGCAAAAACATTACGTCTGTTTAGCAGAACAACAAAGCGCAGGTCGTGGTCGGCGCGGGCGTGTGTGGCACACATCGTGGGGCGCAAGTTTAGCTTTATCGTATATGGCACGCTTAGCATTAGCGCCGATGAATTTAGCGGGTTTAAGTTTAGTTATCGGCATGGCGGTGGTTGATGTATTGCGTGTGCAAGGCGTGTCTGGCGCAGGACTAAAATGGCCAAATGATATATTGGTCGATGGCGCTAAATTGGGCGGCATTTTGATTGATCTTAGTGCGGAAGCAAATGGTCCTAGTGATGTGGTTATTGGTGTGGGTTTAAATATTACCGCTAGCGCGAATGCTGAAATGCAAAATATTGAACAAGCGTGGACAGATTTATATAGCATCACGCAAAAAAACTACTCGCGAAATCAATTAAGCGCTGCATTGCTGGATAGTTTTGCGCAAAACTTACATCGCTTTGAGCAATATGGTTTTGTCGATTTTATATCGGCGTGGCCTGACTATGATGTGTTGCAACATAAAACGATTCAGATTTCACAAGGCGAACGTAGCTTCAGTGGTCTTGCGCAAGGCGTGGATGAACAAGGCGCTTTATGTGTTGCTACGTTTGATGGCATAAAAAAAGTCACGGCCGGTGAAGTCAGCGTGCGAGTTAATTCATGAGCAAAAATATAACTAACACAGCACGTTTGATTATTGATATTGGTAACAGCCGCTTGAAGTGGGCATGTTGGCAAGCAGGTGACGCATTAAACACGCCGATGATTACGGCCATGCACGCGGAATTAAATACCACTTTATTTTCGCATTGGTGGAATACATTAAACCCACAAAGCGTAACGATTGTCAGCGTTGCGAATATTTCCTTAGTACAACAACTTGCGCAATGGTGGCAGCAACGCGGCGTTAGCGTTTGTTGTGTTAAAAGTAGCGCGCAGGCTTGCGGTGTGCGTAATGCTTACGCAGAACCCACGCGCTTAGGCGTGGATCGATGGGCAGCATTAATTGCCGCGCATCACATTATTAAATCACATGTTTTGATTGTGGATGCCGGTACTGCTTTGACCTTAGACGTGTTGCGCAATGATGGCGAACATCTCGGCGGTTATATCGTGCCGGGTATTCACATGATGCGCGCTGCGTTAGCGCAAGGCACTGCTGCATTACCCGATGCGCAAGGAACGGGTTTAACATTAGGGAAAAATACGAACGCTGCGATTGCACATGGCACTCTCAATAGCGCCATTGCCTTGATTGAACGGACGTGGCAACAAACCGAACAACAGTTAGCAAGTACCTTAAGCTGTGTATTAACCGGCGGTGACGCACAATTGTTGCGCACAGGTTTAACGCGAGACTGTGTCATAATGCCGGCATTAACCTTGTTGGGCGCTGCGCAACTTACAGAAGCGAATTTATGCGAAGCTTATTCTTAGTTTTATTATTAGCGAATTTAGTAGTGCTGTTGTGGTGGGTACAAAAACCAGAACCGCATTCGGCGGAAACAATATTGCCTAGCGTTGCACCCGAGCGAGAATTGCAGTTGTTATCCGAACGTATTAACGATACTGCAACAGTCACACCAACGCCTGAGATCGCGCCGATTACCGAAGTAACGCAGGGCGCTGATTTATTAGAAGCACCCATGAGCAGCATGAATAATGATGCAGCGATTAACGCAGCAGAAACAGCAACGGATAAAGCAGCGCTGAAGCCAGGCGAGAAACTGGCGGAAAATTCCGTTAATTCTGTTGCCGACAAACTCAATGCAAAACCTATTGAAAAACCCAGCGAAAAACCAACAACCAAAACCACAGTAGCACGCGCGTGTTACACCATTGGTCCATTTCGTGATGCGCAATTTGCGAAAGACGCCATCCGTCAACTACGTGAAAAAGGTTTAAAAGTGGATGAGCGCGTGAAAGTCGAACGCGAACAATCGGGTTATCGTGTGTATTTACCCTCATTTGGTTCACGTGATAAAGCCACCGAAGCCGCTGCCCAATTAGCCACGCATGACATTCGTGACTATTTTGTGATTACCGACGAAGCCGATAAAGAAAACGGAATTTCCCTCGGTTTATTCAGACAAAAAGACGGCGCTATTAAACGCATGGCATCAGTACGACGTTATGGCTTTAAACCGATTATGGAAACGCGTTATCGCGAACAAGAAATTCATTGGCTGGACTACAGCGAAACCACCGCGCCCTTGAGTGAAAATGGCTGGCGCGAAATCGCCGAAGGCATTCCCGATTTGCAACGCCTCTCACGTGATTGCCCGATCAATTAAAAAACCATTAATTCATCGTTACGCGCTGGCGGCCAATTAAAGCATCCATTACAATTCGCGCCGTAGTGGGCTGGGGCTTCGGTAAAACAGCTGATTTGTGTAGCATGTCTACACAAGGCGTTTTGAAAGTGTAAGTTGTTGTTAGGCTGGTGTAGTTCTTTGGTAGAGCAGCTGATTTGTGTAGCATATCTACACAGGATTTTTGAAAGTGTAAGTTTGTTAGGCTGGTGTAGCTTAGTGGGTAGAGCAGCTGATTTGTGTAGCATATCTACAGCAGGCGTTCTGAAAGTGTAAGTGTTGTTAAGCTGGTGTAGCTCAGTTGGTAGAGCAGCTGATTTGTGTAGCATATCTACACAAGGCGTTTTGAAAGTGTAAGTGAAACGGGAAAGTGCTTTTAAAGGCTCTCACATTTAAAAGAAGAAAGAAGTGTCGTTAAGCTGGTGTAGCTCAGTTGGTAGAGCAGCTGATTTGTAATCAGCAGGTCGTAGGTTCGAATCCTATCACCAGCTCCATATTCATAATATTAAAGTAAGGGCGCTATTTTTTATCAATTAGCATTTTTTGTTTTAGAAAAGAGACCAAAAATGAATAATAAAAAACCAATCTTTTGGTTGTGGCTGTTCTTATTAAGTGGTTGTGCAACTACTTACAATGTGGAAAGTGAATATGTCAGTGGTTTTGATTTTCTTCATAAGAAAAAATTTGCAATAGCGCTAGCCGCTAATCCACACCCCGTTAAAAAAACGCCTGTCAGTGTTGAGCTTGAAAAGGAAATAATAAGCCAGCTTGAGGCCAAGAGCTTTGTTAGTGCGTCGTTCGAAGATGCTGATATTTTGGTAAGTTATTTCATAGCGGACAAGCAAGCTCAGAGCGTAGAAGTTTTTCAAGCACCTAACGTTTCTTATAATAATGAAAATTGTTCTTATTGCGCATCTGTACCTGCACCCACCCGCTCCAATGCCCAGCAAAAAGATTTCCGTTTGGTTGATTATGCTGGGTCAAATTTAGTGGTTTATATCGTTGATGCTCAAACAAGAGTATTAATTTGGCGTGGCCGAGCCGACGCAAAATTTTCAGGTGACACATTGAAGCAGTTGAATGAGCAGCAGCGTGTCAAACTAATTAATAAATCAGTAACAGGAATATTGAATCATTATCCGCCCAGCAGAAAATCGCAGAGGATTGAGAAATTTAAAGGTGGGAATGAGTGGTGGTGATGTTCTCGCTTTTACGGTTTGTGACCCCTTTAACTTTTTTCGTTTATCAAAACGTTAGGTAATCAATATGATCGACCGAGCAATAAATCTAATTACGTTACTCTTTTTGCTGTTGGCGCTAATTGTGTTGATGTCAAATACATATATTGCATGGCTTAAAGTTGAGTCGTGGGAACAGTCGTGGGTTGTAATTGAAGATGCGGAAAAAGAATATACCTCTGAACAGCTCCTAACCGCTATAAAAAATGCCCAATCAAAAAACGAATACTCGGATGCATATAGAATAGAAGAGATATTAAAAAGTGTATATAAACCTTCGGGTAATGTATCGGTTAGAGTTAACACTTCAGAGCTAGTAGATATTGCAATTTATACTATCAGTATTCTATTGCTTTTAGTTATTCCCATATCTATAAATTATATTCGTCGGGGTGTTTTTAGCTTGTGGAACAAAAACTAATCATTCCAACTGACCGTAAAAAGCACGGCCGGCTGGATTCACATGTTATACGGTTTGAATAATGAACATCGACGATACGGGTGGATTGGTAATTCGCGGTGATAACCAACAATTCCTTGAAACGGCGATTAGGAATGGTGTTGATTTTATAGTAATTGGCAGTGTCGCAGCAGCATATTATAAGTGTCGAGAGTTAGATGAAATTAATGATCTAGATTTACTTATTAATCCAACAAAGGAAAATGGAGAAAAAGTCATACGCACATTATCGAATATGCATATAAGTGTGAAATGGCAATCCTCTGAACTTGAAAAACCAGCAAAACAAATACCTATAAAATGTAATTTTTGTAACGTGGATATTTTAACTCCTAAGAATAATCAAGATTATAAATCCATGAAAAATGAATCCAATATTTCGTATATTGGCAATAGTAAAGTAGATATACTTTCATTGGTAGATTTAATAAAAATCAAGGAAGAAACTTTAAATGAGATTACTAGTGAAGCTGAAAAACACGAGAAAGATTTATTATGTTTAAAAGCTGTATAACCAATCATTGCGCCTGACCGTAAAAATCGAGGCGGGCTGAATTCAAGTGTCATGCCCCAGCGGCATCAAATTGAAATTTCTATCATTGAACCCTATCACACAGGAGAACTAATTATTAACAATAACGATATCTTGCGCCGAGTGCGCTATATTTTTGATTTTAGCGATCAGCTTATGCTTTCACTATTTAAACTGGGTGGGCATGAAGGAAATAAGGCAGAGCTGGCTACTTGGTTGGCGCGCGAAGATGAGGCTGGGTTTGTTTTGTGTGAAGACGAAAAACTTGCTCGCTTTTTAAATGGACTGATCATAAAGAATAGAGGTGCTTTAGGTGACGACACACCAGAGCCTGAACGTATTTTGACCAACAACATAGTGTTGCGGAAGTTGAAAATCGCTCTAAACCTACAGGCAGATGATTTGCTTGAGATACTTAAGCTGAGTGAGTTCACTTTAAGTAAGCATGAGTTGAGCTCCTTATTTCGACGCCCTGACCATAAACACTATCGAGAATGTTTGGATCAATTGCTACGTAATGTTCTTGATGGAATGGAAAAGCATTATAGAAAAAATAACACGTAGGCTTTTCAGTATGCGGGTATTTATGAGCGCTGATCCCTTTAACAAATTTGAGAATTAATATTTTAATTTAAAATCTTGAATCAATTAAAAGTCGAGCAGCGTTTGATTTAAATGGTCGTGTTATTAAAGCGACCATTTCAAATGGTGAGTAAAACTAATTTTCAGGTGGGTGAGTTTTTAAGCACGCTCGAAGTGAATTTAGATAAGCAAACCTAGTTATAGATGATGTATAGGAAGTTTACTTTCATGTATTGTCGCTAACCGATCATTTGGTAGATGCCAAAAAATAGCAGCTGTTTTGCCCCGATTTAATTTAAAAAAAAGTAAAGAGTTTGTTAGTCTGAATAAAGGGATGGGAAGCATTGCTTTTAAGCTGACCCTTTTAAGGCTATTCTCATTGAGGGACAAAGGAATGCAGATGAATATGCGGTTAGCTGATTTTATTCGAGCAGAGATAGAGCCGATTCTTCAGGATTGGGAAGCCTTTGCTAAAACCATCCATTCTGCCAAGTATATGAGTAAGAGCGGGCTGCGCGACCACGCCAGAGATATGCTGCTAGAAATTGCTGACGATCTCGATTCACGTCAGAGTGAATCACAACAGGCCGCCAAATCGAAAGGCCGTCAGCATAAAGAAGGGGAGGAATCTTGGGCAGAAGTGCACGGTGGCGATCGTCAAACGAGTGGCTTCAGCGTTGTTGAGACCGTTTCCGAGTTTCGCGCTTTGCGCGCGAGCGTGGTTTCCCACTGGACGAAAGCTTATCCAACGATTGCCGGCCAACAGCTTGAAGATCTCACTCGGTTTCATGAAGCGATAGACCAGGCCGTTGCCGAATCGCTGGAGCAGTATGCGATCGTAAAGGAGATGGAAACCCGGTTGTTCGGAGCGATTCTGGTCGCATCGCCTGATCCGATTTATGTGCTGGATCTCAAAGGCCGATTTATCTATGCCAACAAGGCCACTGCCGATCTTTTCGCTCTGGAGCCCGGAGCGATAATCGGAAAATCCACCTTTGACCTCGGGTTTTCGTTCGCCTCAGACTTTCAACGCAATCTTGAAAAGGTGATTGCTGATCAGTCCACTTACCGAGGCAAGTTCGTTCACACTTTTGCTTCTGGAAAGGGTGAAAGATTCGAGTATCTGCTTGCGCCCGTGCTGGATGAGCATCAAAACACCGAAGCGACCGTCTGCATTTCCCGGGATATTACCGAGCAGGCGCTTGCCGAAGAAAAAATTTGGTACAACGCCTACCATGACTTTTTAACCGGGTTGCCGAATAGACGTCTTTTTCTGGATCGTCTGGAGCAGGAGGTCAAACAGGCAAAGCGCAGTAGCCTACCTGTTTCCGTACTTTTCATGGATCTTGATGGTTTCAAAGAAGTTAATGATTCGCTGGGCCATGAAGTGGGGGACTCATTATTGTCTGAGATGGCAAAGCGCCTCACTGATTGTGTTCGGGAGAATGATACGGTTGCTCGCTTGGGCGGCGATGAATTTACCGTGATTCTCACCGGCGCTACGCTGCGCGCGGATGTTGAGCTGGTAGCCAAGACTATTATTGATGCACTTGCGGTGCCCTTTCATCTCGCGCAACAGCGGGTCCAGATTTCCGTCAGCATTGGGATCGCGCTTTACCCTCAGGACGCATCCTCTCCTGTCGCTTTGCTGCAAGCCGCGGATCAGGCGATGTATAAAGCTAAAAAATCCGGTTCTAATCGGATGTATTTTTACGATACATCCGAGAAAACAGAAAAATAGTTGATCTTACCCCGATAAAACGAGCACCTAGTTAGGGGCTTGTTTCTCAAATTCCAACAGTGATCGATAGTGGCTTGGCCGGCTTTAACGATCACTTCGAAAAGAACTTGTATTAACTAATATCTTTTTTTGCGATTTAAAATTACTCCCGCAAATTTTTGTTCAATTTTTGAATCACCCTCAGCGCATCATTGATTTGCGCTTTCATGTCGTAAGATTGTTGTAATAAATTAATCGCTGTAGTTGCGTAGCGACGAGCGAAACGCTTTTGTTCTGTTATTAAAAAAAGCATGTTGGATATCATTTTGTTTCATCTAATCTGAAAAAATTATACGTCCGCAATGCGCTGCGCTTATTGATGCCCTGCATCAAACAAGAGAGTTGTGTTGCTGTATAGCTTTTGTTCACGTTGTGCTCTTCACTAAACCCGATTAGATTGGCTGTGTCGTTTATCTTTTCGGAGATCGCTATGTTGGTAAGACTGATTTATACCTCGCGTGTGACTAATAATATTGAAGCCACGGTGATCAAGGATATTTTGCGAGTATCTGAGCAAAACAACATGATCGATAATGTTTCGGGTGTGTTGTTATTCAGCAGTTCGTATTTTTTGCAATTGTTGGAAGGGCCGCGTCGTGCGGTGAATCGTGCTTATGCGCGTATTTTGGTGGATAAGCGTCATGAAGATGCTTGTATGATTCGTTACGAGCCGATTGTGTCACGGCAGTTTGGTCAGTGGCGCATGGGTTATATTGGTGAAGGTATTTTTAATAAAGAAGTGTTGTTTAAATATACGACGGATGGAAAATTTGATCCCTACAGTATGTCGCCAGATTCTGCGTTAGATTTGTTGTTGGAATTATTGCAGCGTTCGGTGCAAATTAAATCGTAGTTTAGCGTGGTGCATTGCTACGTTTTAAATTGATCGCTCAATTGTTGAATCACCATCAGCGCATCATGCACGCGCGCTTTCATGTCATAACATTGTTCAAGTAAATTGCTGGCGGCGTGCGGATGTCCGTCGAGTGTGGCTAGTGCCATTTTTTCGAGTGCATCTAAATCACTTGCAAGTCCCATGAGTGCAGTATGTAAGGCGTTAATGGAATGTTGCGCGCCTTCTTGTGGTGTTTTATTGATTGCTGACATGCCATGACCTCAAAACATTAGTGTTGTCAGGCTAGCGGCCGATCATGCGCTTCGTTTAGCTCATCATTCGGTGGATTTTTAGCGGATGTTGAGTAAACTGCGCGTCGCTATGTGAACGGGTCGATGCGACTACGCGATTCGGCAGGCCTTGATCGCAAATAGATTTTTAAATACAGAAAATTAAACAAACGCTTGAAAACATTAGGTTTTGTCTAGCGACTGCTTTATTTTGTCTGTTGACGTGTGGTGCTAGCTAGGGCAAAATCCGCGCCTTGCTTTTCGGAGGGGTACCCAAGCGGCCAACGGGAACAGACTGTAAATTTGTCGGCTTATGCCTTCGTAGGTTCGAATCCTACCCCCTCCACCAGTCTGATCAGCCTTAGTTTTGAGGGTTGCGGTGGAGAACCGAGAGCAAAGTTGTAAATGTGTTGTACATATCTGGTGAAGTACGTGTATTGCCAGAGACGAGTTGCAGAGTTTGTTTGTTGCTGTAGGTTGTCCTGAGTTTTGCCCCAAGCGGGTGTAGTTCAATGGTAGAACCTCAGCCTTCCAAGCTGATGGTGTGGGTTCGATCCCCATCACCCGCTCCAATGTGCTGCGTTTTTTCTCTGATAGCCGCGTGTTATTAGGGATTCGATGAGCTGGGGTGTTGTGAGGTAAGTTTTTGATTAGCAAGGCAAATGGCTCGAAGCAAGCTGAGCCAGCCTACGCTGAGTTCCGCTGAGCGAGGGTGAGCTGACGTGTCGGCTCAAGCCGTCAGGGCCCATATAGCTCAGTCGGTAGAGCACTTCCTTGGTAAGGAAGAGGTCACCGGTTCAAATCCGGTTATGGGCTCCATTTAGATGTTAGTGCAGTGCTCGCGTTATGAAAGTGTTGTGAAAAGTGCGCGTGGCTTTGTGAAAAATTCTCTGAAGATAAGCTTCGGAGAGCAAGCAACTTGAAATTTGTTTTTTGAGTTAATTTTAAATAATGAGAGCAGCAGGTAGCCGTCATGTCTAAAAGTAAATTTGAAAGAAAAAAGCCGCATATCAATGTGGGCACCATTGGTCACGTGGATCATGGCAAAACCACCTTAACTGCCGCATTGACGAAAGTCATGGCGCAGAAATACGGTGGTGAATTCAAAGCCTACGACCAAATTGACGCTGCCCCTGAAGAACGCGCCCGTGGTATCACCATTGCTACCGCGCACGTTGAATACGAATCTGAAAACCGCCACTACGCCCACGTAGACTGCCCCGGCCATGCTGACTATGTTAAAAACATGATCACCGGTGCTGCGCAAATGGACGGCGCTATTTTAGTGTGTTCTGCGGCTGACGGCCCTATGCCGCAAACCCGTGAACACATCCTGTTATCTCGCCAAGTCGGCGTACCTTATATTGTCGTGTTCTTAAACAAAGCCGACATGGTCGATGACGCCGAACTACTCGAACTCGTTGAAATGGAAGTGCGTGACCTGCTCACCAGCTACAACTTCCCTGGCGACGATACCCCGATTGTGACCGGCTCTGCGTTAAAAGCCCTCGAAGGCGACACCTCTGAAATTGGTGTTCCTGCGATTGAACGTTTAGTTGCGGCCATGGATTCGTACATCCCGATCCCAGAACGCGCTGTTGATTTACCGTTCTTAATGCCTATCGAAGACGTTTTCTCTATCTCGGGTCGTGGCACCGTTGTGACCGGTCGTATTGATCGCGGTATTGTTAAAGTCGGCGAAGAAATTGAAATCGTCGGTATCCGCGACGTCCAAAAAACCATCGTGACCGGCGTAGAAATGTTCCGCAAACTGCTCGACGAAGGTCGCGCAGGTGACAACGTTGGCGTGTTATTGCGCGGCACCAAGCGCGATGACGTTGAACGTGGTCAAGTATTATGCAAACCCGGCACCATCAAACCGCACACCAAGTTTGAAGCCGAAGTGTACGTATTATCGAAAGAAGAAGGCGGTCGTCATACCCCGTTCTTTAACGGCTATCGTCCGCAGTTCTACTTCCGTACCACCGACGTTACCGGCGCTGTTGACCTGCCTTCTGGCACTGAAATGGTTATGCCCGGCGACAACATTGGATTGACCATTACCTTGATCAACCCAATTGCAATGGAAGACGGTCTGCGCTTTGCTATTCGTGAAGGCGGTCGTACCGTCGGCGCGGGTGTCGTTGCGAAAATTATTTTGTAAGGGAACCGGAGTCTTAATTAATGGCAAAGAAAGCTCAAACTATCCGGATTCGCTTGAAAGCGTTCGATCATCGTTTAATTGATCGTTCGGCTCAAGAAATCGTGGAAACCGCAAAACGTACTGGCGCTCGAGTGCATGGTCCAATTCCATTGCCGACTAAGAAAGAGCGTTTCACTATTTTGGTGTCACCTCATGCTGATAAAGATGCGCGTGATCAGTACGAAATACGTACACACAAGCGTTTGATGGACATCATTGAGCCTACTGATAAAACGGTTGATGCTTTGATGAAGTTGGATTTAGCAGCTGGTGTAGACGTACAAATTAAGTTGAATTAAGTTTACGCGGGCAGCGTTCACCGCTGCCCTTGTGAATGTTTAAGTTTTTTGCAAAAAGTTGTAATTTTCCTTTGCAAATAAGATCGGAACTGGCTAAGATTCGCGCCGTTCCAGGGGTTGAAATGCCTCCCAATCAGCGGTTACGCGATTGGCTACAGGTCGCAGATATTGCGACATCATTTTCCGGCTTCCCGGTCAGGTGCTCCTATAGGATGCTCCGGCTGGTTTTTACGCTTTAAATGATGACCCTGTTTGATAGTCGCTGATATCTTATGAGTCAGCCCGCTTTTTGTGCTTGGATTGAATACCGGGTAACAGGTTATGGCAATTGGTTTAGTAGGTCGTAAAGCAGGTATGACGCGCGTCTTCATTGAAGACGGTGCCTCGTTACCTGTGACAGTGATTGAGGTTGGTAGCAATCACGTAACGCAAGTTAAAACGCCGGATGTTGATGGTTATCGCGCTGTGCAAGTAACGCGCGGATCACGTCGTGCTAGTCGTGTAACTAAAGCTTTAGCGGGTCATTATGCTAAAGCAGGTGTAGAAGCTGGTTTGGGCATGTGGGAATTTCGTTTGAATGGCGACGAAGGTGCTGACTTGCAAGCAGGCTCAGAGATCAAAGTTGACCTGTTCCAAGCGGGTCAAGTAGTAGATGTCACTGGCATCTCAAAAGGTAAAGGTTTCCAAGGTGTAATTAAACGTTACAACTTCAGTATGCAAGATGCGACACATGGTAACTCACGTTCTCATCGTGCAGCAGGTTCTACTGGCCAAAATCAAAGCCCGGGTCGTGTATTTAAGGGTAAGAAAATGGCTGGTCAAATGGGTAATGAGCAGGTCACAACGCAAAATCTTGAAGTTGTGCGCGTAGATCTTGAGCGCGGCTTGTTGTTAATTAAAGGTTCGGTTCCAGGCGCGCCTGGTGGTCATGTGATTGTTCATCCAGCTGTTAAAGCTGTAGTGCGATAATCGGGTAGGCATTCATGGAATTAACCCTGCATAAAGATAGTAAAAAAATTCAACTTTCTGAAGTTGCTTTCGGTCGTGAATATAACGAAGCGTTGGTGCATCAGGTAGTTGTGGCATATATGGCTGGCGCACGCGCTGGTACCCGTGCACAAAAAAATCGCTCTGACGTGAGTGGTGGTGGCGCCAAACCTTGGAAGCAAAAAGGTAGTGGTCGTGCACGTGCGGGTTCTATTCGTAGCCCTTTATGGCGTAGTGGTGGTACTACTTTCGCTGCGCGTCCTCAAGACCATTCGCAAAAAGTAAATCGTAAAATGTATCGCGGTGCGATGCAGGCAATTTTGTCCGAGTTACTACGTCAAGGTCGTTTGTTGATTGTTTCTGACATTAGAATTGACGCACCTAAAACCAAGCAACTGATTGAAAAATTAGGTTCGCTGGAATTGCAAAGCGCTTTAATTGTGACTGAGAGCGAAGATATTAATTTGTATCTCGCTGCGCGCAATCTGCGCGATGTTGATGTGGTTGATGCGAGCGGTGTAAATCCTGTCGACTTATTGCGTTTTGAAAAAGTCTTAATGACAGTTGATTCAGCTAAGCGTATCGAGGAGCTGTTGTCATGAATCATGAGCGTTTATTACGAGTTTTAGTGGCGCCGCATATCTCTGAAAAGGGCACGCGAGCTGCAGATACTGCGAACCAACACGTGTTTAAAGTATTACGTGACGCAAGCAAATTAGAAATTAAGAAAGCGGTCGAAACATTGTTCTCTGTACAAGTTGAGCAGGTCCGCGTTCTGAATATGAAAGGCAAAAGTAAACGTTTTCAACAAGCTTTAGGCCGTCGTCAAGATTGGAAAAAAGCTTATGTAACGTTGGCTAAAGGCCAAGACATCCGTTTTAACGGCGGCGAATAAGGTTAAGGTGCGGGAACAATGGCAATCGTAAAATGTAAACCCACGTCACCAGGCCGTCGCTTTGTAGAAAAGGTGGTAACGCCTGGTCTGCATAAAGGCGACCCACATTGGCCGTTGGTTGAGCGTCAAGCTAAAAATGGTGGCCGTAATAATAGCGGTCGCATTTCAGTACGTCATCAAGGTGGCGGACATAAGCGCTTGTATCGTTTGATTGATTTTAAGCGTAATAAAGATGGTATTCCGGCGGTAGTAGAGCGTCTTGAATATGATCCTAATCGTAGCGCGCATATTGCATTGTTGTTGTATGTTGATGGCGAACGCCGTTACATCATTGCTGCAAAAGGTTTAGAAGTGGGTGCGCAAGTTATTTCCGGTCCTGATGCGCCCATTAAAGTCGGTAACACGTTACCGCTGCGTAATCTACCAATTGGTAGCAGCATGCATTGTGTTGAAATGCGTCCTGGTAAAGGTGCGCAAATTGCGCGCAGTGCTGGCGCCGCAGTGCAATTAATTGCTCGCGAAGGTGCTTATGCAACAGTGCGTTTGCGTTCTGGTGAAGTCCGCAAAATTCACGTGGATTGTCGCGCAACGATTGGCGAAGTCGGTAACGGCGAACACAATCTGCGGTCTTATGGTAAGGCTGGCGCAAAACGCTGGCGCGGTATTCGTCCTACGGTTCGTGGTGTGGTGATGAATCCGGTTGACCATCCGCATGGTGGTGGTGAGGGTCGTACTTCTGGTGGTCGTCATCCGGTAACACCGTGGGGCGTCTCAACGAAGGGTTATAAGACTCGTTCAAACAAACGTACGGCTGGCATGATCGTTCGCCGCCGTAAACAGAAATAACTAGGTGTGAAGAGGTAATTTGTGCCGCGTTCACTAAAGAAAGGTCCGTTTATTGATCATCATTTGCAAGCCAAGGTTGCGAAAGCAGCGGCTGTAAATGATAGAAAGCCGATCAAAACTTGGTCACGTCGTTCGATCATTATTCCTGACATGGTGGGTTACACCATTGCAGTGCATAACGGCCGTCAACACATACCAGTATTGGTTTCAGAAAATATGGTTGGCCATAAGCTCGGCGAATTTGCGGTAACCCGCACTTTCAAAGGCCATGTCGCAGACAAAAAGGCCAAGTAAAAAACTTGGGTATTTGAGATGAATGCAACTGCTGTACATCGTTATGCGCGGATTTCACCGCAAAAATGCCGCTTGGTAGCTGACCAAGTGCGTGGCTTATCAATTGCTCGTGCGTTAGAGCTTTTAACGTTTAGCGATAAGAAAGCTGCTGAGTTAGTGAAAAAAGTTTTGGAGTCAGCGATTGCAAATGCTGAACACAATGACGGCGCAGATATTGATGAATTAAAAGTATCGCGTGTCATGATTGATGAAGGTCCGACCTTAAAGCGTTGGCATGCACGTGCAAAAGGCCGTGGTGCACAAATTTTGAAACGTACCAGCCATATCACGGTATCCGTTGGTAACTAATCGAGAGTTTAAAGAGCATCGTTATGGGACATAAGGTACATCCAACTGGATTTCGACTCGGCATTGCTACAGATTGGCAATCCAAGTGGTTTGCAGAACGCGGCGAATTTGCGCGTTGCTTACTGGAAGATCTAAAAATCCGTGATTTTGTTCGCGCCAAATTAGCGCAAGCGTCAGTAAGCCGTATTCAGATCGAACGGCCCGCGAAACAAGCAGTGATTACCGTGCATTCTGCGCGTCCTGCCGTCGTGATTGGTCGCAAAGGTGAAGATGTTGAAAAATTGCGCGGTGAAGTTGCCCGCATGATGAAGTTGCCAATGGCTTCCGTCAAAATCAACATTCAAGAAATTCGCAAACCAGAAATGGATGCGTACTTAGTTGCAGAAAGTATTGCGCAACAATTAGAGCGTCGCATCATGTTCCGTCGTGCGATGCGTCGTGCAGTTACTAATACGATGCGTATGGGTGCTTTGGGTATCAAAGTAAATCTAGCGGGTCGTTTAAATGGTGCTGAAATCGCGCGTACTGAATGGTATCGCGAAGGTCGCGTACCGTTGCATACCTTACGTGCTGATATTGATTACGGTTTTGCTGAAGCGAAAACAACTTACGGCATCATCGGTATTAAAGTATGGATTTTCAAAGGCGAAGTATTTGATTTGGCAAGCAAGAACGCCCCTTCCGATACTACGACTGCTTAAGACGAAATTTTAGGGTCATAGCAAATGTTGCAACCAAAACGTACAAAGTTTCGCAAACAGCACAAAGGCCGTAATCGTGGTCTTGCGCAAGCGGGCAATAAAGTCAGCTTCGGTGAGTTCGGTTTAAAAGCCGTTGAGCGTGGTCGTATTACGGCGCGTCAAATCGAAGCAGCACGTCGTGCCATGACGCGTCATGTTAAACGTGGTGGCAAAATCTGGATTCGTATTTTCCCAGACGTGCCGGTAACCAAAAAACCATTAGAAGTTCGAATGGGTAGTGGTAAAGGCAACGTTGAATATTGGGTAGCTAAAATTCAGCCTGGTTTTGTTTTGTATGAAATGGAAGGCGTGTCTGAAGAAACGGCGCGTGAAGCATTTAAACTGGCAGCTGCTAAGTTGCCGATTGGTACAACCTTTGTAACTCGTACGGTGCTGTGATGAACGCCCAAGAATTACGCGGCAAGTCAGTAGATGATTTGCAAAATGAATTAGTTAAGTTACATAAAGAGCAATTTCAACTGCGTATGCAAAAAGGCAGTGGTCAAGAATTGCGTGGTAATGAATTTAAACGAGTGCGTCGTACGATTGCACGCGTGAAAACAGTGCTAAATGAAAAAGCACAAGCAGCGGAATAATTGAGTTGGTGATGCAAATGAGTGATGTGCAAGCAACCGAAGATAAAAAACTGAATCGCACCTTAGTTGGGCGCGTGGTCAGTGACAAGATGGATAAAACGGTAACGGTATTAATTGAGCGTTTGGTTAAACATCCGCGTTATGGCAAATTTATCCGTCGTTCAACCAAGTTGCATGCGCATGATGAAAATAATGTTTGTGGCGCTGGTGATAAAGTAATGATTGAAGAATGTCGGCCTTTGTCTAAAACAAAGTCTTGGCGTTTAGTGAAAGTCCTCGAACAAGCGAATCAGGTGTAGTCATGATCCAAATGGAATCCATGCTCGCTGCGGCCGATAACAGCGGCGCAAAAAGAGTGATGTGCATTAAAGTATTGGGTGGCTCAAAGCGTCGTTATGCTGGCGTAGGCGATGTCATCAAAGTCAGTATCAAAGATGCTATTCCGCGCGGCAAAGTAAAGAAAGGCGAAGTTTACAATGCTGTTGTAGTGCGTACGCGTAAAGGTGTACGTCGTCCTGATGGTTCAGTGATTCGTTTTGATAGCAATGCTGCGGTATTGCTTAATAATAAACTTGAGCCAATTGGTACTCGTATTTTTGGACCCGTTACGCGTGAATTACGTAACGCTCAGTTTATGAAAATTATTTCGCTGGCACCGGAAGTACTTTAGTTGCATAGGCAACTAAATCGCAGCGATTTGGAGAAGTCATAGTTATGCGCAGAATTAAATCAGGTGACCAGGTAATCGTTATTACTGGTAAAAATAAAGGCAGCACTGGCAAGGTTATTTCCGTGTCAGGTGATGGCGAACGTGTAGTGGTTGAAAACGTGGCAGTGATTAAAAAACACACGCGTCCTAATCCTATGCGCGGTGAAGCAGGCGGTATTGTTGAGCGCGAAGCTTCTATTCATGCATCAAACGTTATGCACTATAACCCGTTGACCAAAAAAGCTGATCGTGTTGGCTTTAGAGTTTTGGAAGACGGTCGCAAAGTGCGTTATTTCAAGTCCAACGACGAAGTCGTTGATATTTAAGAGTGGCGATAGTCATGGCACGATTACAGCAGCATTATAAAGACGTCGTTGTTAAACGCTTGATGGAGCAGTTTAACTACAAAAGTGCGATGGAAGTTCCGCGTATTACCAAGATCACATTAAACATGGGTCTGGGTGAAGCGGTAGGCGACAAAAAAGTAGTTGATCATGCCGTCAGCGACATGAGCAAAATTTCGGGTCAAAAACCTGTTGTGACTTTAGCGCGTAATTCCATCGCAGGTTTTAAAGTCCGCGAAGGCTGGCCAGTAGGTTGCAAAGTAACCTTACGCCGTGCGCAGATGTACGAATTTTTCGATCGTTTAATTAGTATTGCGATCCCACGTATTCGTGACTTTCGCGGCTTAAATGGTAAATCGTTTGATGGCCGTGGTAATTACAGCATGGGCGTACGCGAACAAATTATTTTTCCAGAAATTGATTACGATAAAATTGATGCACTGCGTGGTATGGACATTACTATCACAACGACTGCTAAAACGGATGCTGAAGCAAAAGCATTGTTAGCGGGCTTTAGTTTTCCTTTCAAGAATTAACGGACAGGTTTCGGGATATGGCAAAGTTATCGATGGTACAACGCGAAATTAAGCGCAAAAAAGCGGTTGATAAATATGCTGCTAAGCGTGCTGAATTAAAAGCGACCATTGTGAGTCCGAAAAGTAGTTTTGATGAAGTTGAAGCTGCTGTATTGAAATTGCAAAAATTACCACGCAACAGCAGTCCAAGTCGGATGCGTAATCGTTGTGCATTAACAGGTCGTCCGCACGGTTTTTACCGTAAGTTCGGTTTGGGTCGTAACAAGTTACGTGAAACGGCAATGCGTGGGGATATTCCTGGTCTGAAGAAAGCAAGCTGGTAATTTAAATTTAAAGGATATCGATATAATGAGTATGTCTGATCCCGTTGCCGATTTTTTAACGCGTATTCGTAATGCGCAGGCAGCCAATAAACTCGAAGTTAATTCACCCTCTTCAAAGCTGAAAATCGCTCTGGCGAAAGTGTTGAAAGACGAAGGTTACATCAGTGATTACAGCGTTTCTGCGCAAGATGGCAAAGTAACGTTGACCGTGTTGTTAAAATATTTTGAAGGCCGCCCTGTTATTGAAATGCTTAAGCGCGTCAGTAAACCAGGTTTGCGTATCTATAAAAATAAAGATGAGCTTCCCACCGTAATGGATGGTCTAGGCGTCGCCATTGTGTCTACTTCCAAAGGTGTGATGTCGGATCGCCAAGCCCGTACTTTGGGTCAAGGTGGCGAAATTTTATGTGTCGTCGCCTAAGCCAGTCGATAAAGCGAGAACTGAACAATGTCTAGAGTAGCAAAAAAACCCGTTAATCTGCCTAAGGGTGTTGAAGCAAGCGTTACCGATGGTGCGTTTGTGGTCAAAGGTCCTAAAGGTAGCTTGACTATGCAATTGCATCCTTCTGTATCAATACAGCAAGTGGATGGTGTTTTAACCATGGTTGCGAGTAACGACGAAGCGATTGCTTTGGCCGGTACTACGCGCGCCATTGTTAACAACATGGTGATTGGTGTAAGCCAAGGTTTTGATCGTCGTTTATTGTTGGTTGGTGTTGGTTATCGTGCGCAAGCGCAAGGTAACAAGCTGAACTTAACATTAGGTTTTTCGCATCCTTTGGAATACGAAATACCAGAAGGCATCACGATCGTAACGCCAACGCAAACTGAAATTGTAATTTCCGGTACTGACAAACAAAAAGTAGGTCAAGTCGCCGCTGATATTCGCGCTTTCCGTCCGCCTGAACCTTATAAAGGCAAAGGCGTTAAATATTCTGATGAAAAGATTCTTCGTAAAGAAGCCAAGAAGAAGTAATTGACAGGTTTGTAGGTAGATTATGGATAAGAAAACATCACGTATTCGTCGCAGTCTTAGAACGCGTTCGAAAATTCGCCAACTGGGTGTTGCGCGTTTGTCTGTGCATCGGACACCGCGTCATATTTATGCGCAAATCATTTCTGCAGATAGCCGTGTATTGGCAGCTGCATCAACTTTGCAAGCAGATGTACGTAGTGGTTTGAAATCTACGGGTAATGTTGAAGCAGCGAAAGCTGTGGGTAAATTCATCGCTGAACGTGCAAAAGCCGCTGGTATTAATACAGTTGCATTTGATCGTTCGGGTTTCTTGTATCACGGCCGTATTAAGGCGTTAGCCGATTCGGCGCGTGAAAACGGTTTAGTGTTTTAAGGTAGGACATTATGGCGGGTCGTGACGAAAGCAATGTTGCTGCAGATGGCATGGTTGAAAAACTGGTTGCTGTAAATCGTGTTGCGAAAGTTGTTAAAGGTGGTCGTCAATTTAGCTTTACTGCGTTAACTGTAGTGGGCGATGGCAATGGCCGTGTGGGTTTTGGATATGGCAAAGCGAAAGAAGTCCCTATTGCGATCCAAAAATCATTAGAAAAAGCGCGTAAATCTATGAAGAGCGTAGGTTTAACCAAAGGCACTTTGCAACATGTTGTGTTTTCAAATCATGGTGGCGCAAAAGTATTTATGCGTCCTGCATCAGAAGGTACTGGCGTAATTGCTGGTGGCGCGATGCGCGCTGTATTTGAAGCGGTAGGCGTTAAGAACGTATTAGCAAAAGCGATTGGCTCAAGCAATCCCATCAATGTGGTGCGCGCAACTTTTCGTGGTTTAACAGAAATGGTTTCACCTGAAATGGTCGCCGCAAAACGCGGTAAGACTGTTGAAGATATTTTATCCTGAACGTGAATAACACCAGGAATTTGCAGCAATGGCAGTAAAAACTTTGAAAGTAACGCAATTAAAAAGCTCATCAGGCCGTTTGAAAAATCATCAAGCGTGTTTACGAGGTTTGGGTTTGCGCGGCATACGTAAAACGGTTGAAGTAATTGATACGCCAGAAAACCGAGGGATGATCAATAAGATCTCCTATCTTGTAAAGGTTGAGGACGCTTAAGATGATGAAATTAAACACTATCCAACCAGCGGTTGGTAGCAAAACCAACAAACTGCGTGTTGGTCGCGGTATTGGTTCGGGTACAGGTAAAACTGCAGGTCGTGGTCATAAAGGTCAACGTGCACGCTCAGGTGGTTATCATAAAGTAGGTTTTGAAGGCGGTCAGATGCCTTTGCAACGTCGTTTGCCTAAAATTGGTTTTCGTTCACGCGTTTCGTTAACGATGGCAGAAGTGCGGTTAGAAGAATTAAATAAAATAGTTGGCAATGAAGTGACTTTAGAAACATTGGAAGCTGCGAATGTTATTGGCCGTAAAATCAAACAAGCCAAAATTTTCTTGTCTGGCAAAGTAACAAAAGCCTTAACGATTAAAGGCATTGCTGTGACTAAAGGCGCGCGCGCTGCTATTGAAGCAGCTGGCGGCAAGGTCGTAGAGGCATAATTTGTAATGGCTAAAACTCCAGCACAATTAGGCGGTGGCAGCATGGGGCGATTCTCTGAATTGCGTCAGCGGCTCGTCTTTTTGCTGTTAGCTTTAGTGATTTATCGCTTAGGTGTGCATATCACTATTCCGGGTGTTGATGCGTCGGTGATGGCGCAAATTTTTGAACAACAGCGCGGCACATTTTTAGGTGTGTTCAATATTTTCTCGGGCGGCGCATTGGAAAAAATGTCGTTGTTTTCGTTAGGCGTAATGCCTTACATCTCGGCATCGATCATTATCCAAATGCTCAGCCATGTGCATGGCCCATGGATTGAATTGCGTAAAGAAGGCGAAAGCGGCCGTCGCAAATTAACTCAATATACGCGCTGGTTCACCGTGATTTTAGCGACGGTTCAGGCGGTGGGTATCGCGATGAATTTACCCAAACTGAGCCCTGGTTTGGTGCCGGTTTATAATGGATCGTTTGTATTTACAGCCGCGATTACTTTAATCACGGGCACGATGTTTTTGATGTGGTTAGGCGAGCAAATTACTGAACGTGGAATTGGTAATGGTATTTCGATGTTGATTTTCGCTGGTATTGTTGCAGGCTTGCCAACATCTATTGCGAACCTTATTCAACAAGCTAGCAATGGTGAAATAAGTAGTTTTGTGGTGATTTTAATTTTTGTAATGGTTGCGGCAGTTACTTATGGTGTTGTATTTGTTGAGCGTAGCCAGCGACGAATACAAGTGCACTACGCCAGACAACAGCACGGTAATCGTACGGCGACCGCGCAAAGTAGTTACTTTCCGTTGAAATTAAATATGGCGGGCGTGATTCCACCGATCTTTGCTTCGTCGATTATTTTATTTCCGGCGACTATTGGTCAATGGTTTGCGCAAGGTGAAGGCATGGGCTGGTTGCGTGATGCCGTGGCTGTGTTGTCACCCGGTCAACCAATTTATATTGCTTTATATGCATTTTTGATTATTTTCTTTTGCTTCTTTTATACGGCACTAGTATTTGATTCACGCGAAACTGCAGATAATTTGAAAAAACAAGGCGCGTTAATTCAAGGTATTCGTCCTGGTGACCAAACGGCACGTTACATTGATAGTGTGATGACGCGTTTGACCTTGATTGGTGCAATTTATATTACGACCGTATGTTTATTGCCTGAAATTTTGATTTTGTTTACCAGCGTGCAATTTTATTTTGGTGGTACATCCTTGCTGATCGTAGTAGTAGTATTAATGGATTTTATGGCGCAAGTACAAGCGCATCTGTTAAGTCACCAATACGAAAGTTTATTGAAGAAAGCTAATTTTAAAGGTTTGGGTGGCGCTGGCTTGCCACGCTAACCAGTACGGGAGTTGAGTTATGAAAGTACGTGCATCAATTAAAAAACTCTGCCGCAACTGCAAAATCGTTCGCAGAAAAGGCGCCGTTCGGGTCATTTGTACCGATCCGCGTCATAAACAGCGTCAAGGTTAAAGAGACTTTAGGAGAATAAGCAATGGCTCGTATTGCGGGTATTAATATTCCAGTTAACAAACATGCATGGGTTGCCTTGACTGCAATCTATGGTATTGGTCGTACGCGTGCATATGTGATTTGCGAGCAAGCCGGTATCAAGCCTGAAACTAAAGTGCGTGATTTAGGTGATGATCAAGTTGAAGTATTACGTGTTGAAGTTGCCAAGTTTACTGTTGAAGGTGATTTACGTCGTGAAGTGTCTATGAGCATCAAGCGTTTGATGGACTTAGGCTGTTATCGCGGTATGCGTCATCGTCGTGGCTTACCTGTCCGCGGTCAACGCACCAAAACAAATGCGCGTACCCGTAAGGGCCCGCGGAAAGCAATTAAGAAATAAACCGAATTTTAGTTGAGGATCTGAAAACACATGGCGAATCCATCGACCACTAAGCGCAAAAAAGTAAAGCGCGTTGTTACCGATGCGGTAGCGCATATCTTTGCTTCGTTTAATAACACGATTGTGACGATTACTGACCGTCAAGGTAATACGCTCAGCTGGGCGACCTCGGGTGGATCTGGTTTTCGTGGCTCACGCAAAAGCACCCCGTTTGCTGCGCAAGTAGCAGCGGAACGTGCAGCGGAAGCAGCGAAGGAATATGGCGTTAAAACAATAGAAGTAATGGTTAAAGGCCCAGGCCCTGGTCGTGAATCGGCAGTGCGTGGATTAAATACAGTGGGTTTTAAAGTTACGAATATCGAAGACGTAACACCACTGCCTCATAACGGTTGTCGTCCGCCTAAGCGTCGACGTGTTTAATACGGGAAGAGTATAAGTTATGGCACGTTATATCGGACCCAAGTGTAAGTTAAGTCGCCGCGAAGGCACGGACCTGTTTTTAAAGTCAGGTGCACGCGCAATTGAATCTAAATGTAATATGGAACGTCCGCCTGGCCAACATGCTGCTAAGCGTGGGCGTTTATCAGATTACGGTTTGCAGTTACGTGAAAAACAAAAATTGCGTCGTATCTATGGTGTATTGGAACGTCAATTCCGTAGCTATTACAAAGAAGCAGCACGCCGTCCGGGTTCAACAGGTGAAAACTTGTTGAAATTATTGGAATGTCGTTTAGATAACGTTGCGTATCGCATGGGTTTTGGTTCAACTCGCGCAGAATCACGTCAATTAGTTAGTCATAAAGCTTTGTTAGTTAACGGCAAGCAAGTCAACATTCCTTCTTATCAAGTTCAAGCGAATGATGAAGTTGCCGTACGTGAAAAATCACGTGCCCAAGCCCGTATTCAAGATGCAATCGAGTTGGCACAACAACGTGGCATATCTGATTGGATTGATGTTGATAGCAAAAAAATGAGTGGTGTGTTTAAGCGTGTTCCAGAGCGCAGCGACTTGCCAGCAGAAATCAATGAATCGCTGGTAGTGGAATTGTACTCTAAGTAAGACTAAGCGCCGGGATAGCGAGTCGAATAACGCAGTATTAACGGAGACGCCGAATAATGTCAGGCAAAGTGACCGAATTTTTAAAACCTCGTTTAGTTGAGGTAGCGAATGTAAGTGAAACGCGTGCACGCGTAGTGCTCGAACCTTTGGAGCGTGGCTTTGGCCATACTTTGGGTAATGCGTTACGTCGCATTCTATTGTCATCTATGCCGGGTGCGGCAGTGACAGAAGTAGAAATCGAAGGTGTGTTACATGAATACACTACGATTGAAGGCGTACAAGAAGACGTTTTAGAAATTTTGTTAAACCTGAAAGGTTTGGCAATTGTTATGCATACGCGTAACGAAACGGTTTTGAGCTTACGTAAAAAAGGTCAAGGCGTAGTGACGGCAGCTGATATCAGCACCGATCATGATGTGGAAATTAAAAACCCACAACACGTGATTGCGAATTTGACGCAAGACGGCGAATTGAACATGACCTTGAAGATTTCAAAAGGTCGTGGTTATCAACCTGCTACTCAACAAAAATCGGAAGAAGACACCAAAGCTATTGGTACTTTGCAATTAGATGCAAGCTTTAGCCCAGTACGTCGTGTTTCTTATTCAGTTGAAAGCGCGCGCGTTGAACAACGTACCGACTTAGATAAATTGGTTATTGATATTGAAACCAATGGAACCTTAGATCCAGAAGAAGCAATTCGTCGTGCAGCGACTATTTTACAACAACAGCTCTCTGTATTTGTTGATTTAGAAGCGACCACACAAATTGAACCTGCGCATCAAATCCCAGAAGTTGATCCGATTTTGTTGCGTCCGGTTGATGATTTGGAATTGACAGTGCGTTCTGCGAATTGTTTGAAAGCAGAAAACATTTATTACATTGGTGATTTGATTCAACGCACAGAAGTTGAGTTGTTGAAAACACCTAATTTAGGCAAAAAATCTCTGAACGAAATCAAAGATGTGCTCGCAAGTTATGGCTTATCTTTAGGTATGCGTTTGGAAAATTGGCCGCCGGCTGGTTTAGAAGCAGGTCGCGATCGGGCAATTGCCTAATCCTTTTATAAAGCAAGACTTCGTGCACGTTAGGTGAAATATGAGACACGGTAAATCAGGTAGAAAACTTAATCGTAACAGTACGCATCGTAAAGCTATGTTTCGCAATATGGCAGCGTCATTGTTCGAACATGAACTAATTAAAACGACTTTGCCTAAAGCAAAAGAACTACGTCGCGTAGCAGAACCTTTGATCACTATGGCCAAAGAAGACAATGTTGCACGCCGTCGTTTAGCGTTTGCACGTTTGCGTGATAATAAAATTGTCAGTAAATTGTTTGTTGAATTAGGCCCACGTTACAAAACTCGTACGGGCGGTTATTTACGTATTTTGAAATGCGGCCCACGTCCTGGTGACAATGCGCCGATGGCGTATGTCGAATTGGTAGATCGTCCAGATGGCGTTAAAGCTGCTTAGTTTTTATAAAGCAATGAACGCAATATAAAAAAGCACCGAAAGGTGCTTTTTTGTTTTAGAGCTACTGGCATAAAATATTTTAAACGTTAGATAAAGCCGTAACTAAAGCGGCGAGAAAACGTGCAGCATCACCACCCGTAATGCCGCGATGATCAAAACTTAATGATAAAGGCAAAAAGCGTCCTCGTTGCCAGCTGTCATTTTGCCAGCGCGGTTCTTGTAAAATGCGACCGGTACCCACAATCGCTACTTGCGGCGGCATTACAATCGGTGTTGCATGAATTCCCGCTAACATCCCGAAATTCGATAAGCTGATGGTTGCGCCACGAATTTGATTAGTTTTTAAAGTACGATTTTTAACTGCTAGTCGTAATTGATTAATGGTTTCACGCAGTTCGAGATCCGACAAAGTATCTGCGCTACGAATCACGGGTGTGCTCAAACCACGCTGACTATCAACCGCTAAACCTAAATGCACATGTTTGTGTTGGAGTAAGGCGGGTGTTTCTGATTCAAACCAACTATTCATTTCCGGTACTGCTTGGCATGCGGTGATGATGGAACGAATTAATTTAACGGTGATGTCGGTGCCGGCTGGCCAATCGCTAATATCCGCTTTTTCCGTCATCGTCGTATTCATAACGTTGTCACGTGCTTGCGCAATTGCGAATACCATCGCGCGGCGTTCAGCTTGTAAAACAACTTCAGTGACATCCTCGTCCGCGAGCTGCGCATTATTAACGCTGTGTTTAGGATATTGCGTTACATGTTGGAGATTGGGAATATTGCCGGCTAAATAAGCGGTGATATCATTTAATTCAATAATATTAGTGTGTGGAATCCGCGTTAATGCTGCATCGTCTAATTTTTGTTTGCGTGCAATTGCATACGCCACACTAGAAATTTGAATACCCGCAATGCTCAATATATTTTCGCGTTGCTGTGCAGGATCAATTTTTGTATTGTTAAAGACAGGTGCTGCAATCACGCTGCCTGTATCTTCTGTCGTGGTAAGAAATGTTACGAGCGGCGCTCCTGTAGAAACCATGTCGCCTGCTTTTCCATGCAGCGTAACGACCTTGCCCGTAAACGGAGAATAAACTTCAACCGCGGCTTTCGCGGTCTCCATTTCGGCTAAGGCTTGTTCCGCATGTATTTCGTCACCTTCGGCAACTAACCAGCGAATAATTTCAGCTTCTGGTAAACCTTCACCTAAATCAGGTAAGCGAAAAATACTCATTGATACTCCATGACACGTAAAACAGCTTCGCGGATACGTTCGACGCTAGGCATATAATAATGTTCCATTTTTGGATAAGGCATAATCGTATCGTAGCCGGTGATGCGTGTTACTGGAGCTTTTAATAATCTCAAGCCGTGTTCCACTAATTCGGCAGCAATTTCGGACGCCACACTGCAATTGCGTGCGGCTTCTTGCACGATAACGCAGCGGCCTGTTTTAGCAACTGATTCAAAAATACTGCGCATATCTAATGGGCTAATTGTTGCAACATCAATGACTTCACAATCGATACTCATTTTGGCTAGCTCATCAGCAACTTGATGGGTCTCACGCAGCATGGCACCCCAGCTAACTAAGGTTATATCACTGCCGACGCGATCAATAAAACAGCTGCCAATGGGATAGGCTTCGTTATTCTTTCCTAAAGCATGTTTTTGTGAACGATAAATACGTTTAGGTTCTAAAAAAATCACTGGATCAGGATCGCGAATTGCTGCGAGTAATAAACCATACGCGCGTGAAGGAGAAGAAGGAATGACTATTTTTAAACCAGGCAAATGCGCGAGTAACGCTTCGGTGCTTTCTGAATGATGTTCGGGTGCATGAATGCCGCCGCCATAAGGCATGCGAATCACCATCGGTAACGTAATGCGACCGCGGGTGCGATTACGCATGCGTGCGACGGCCGTAGCAATTTGATTAAAGCCGGGGAAAATAAAACCCATAAATTGAATTTCAGCGATGGGTCGTAAACCTTGTGATGCCATGCCAACGGATAAACCGACAATCATTGACTCCGCTAAAGGTGTATCCAGTACGCGTTGTTCGCCATATTTTTCGTATAAGCCTTGTGTTACGCGAAACACGCCGCCGGTTTTAGCGATGTCTTGGCCTAATAAAACTACGTCAGGATTATTCGCCATTTCATGATCTAAGGCCAAATTAATACTTTCTGCGATGCTTAAGAGTTGCATGATTTATGAGCCTCGATGTTTGATGACATCATCGCGTTGACTCAATAAGCGTTCCGGTAATTCCGCATATAGAAAATCAAAAATAGCAGTGGGCGCTTGGATCGGCATGTTTAAGAATATCTCAACTTCGCGTTCTACTTCAGCACGACATTCAATTTCTAAGTTAGCATCTTGAGCCGCATCTAACATTTCATTTGTTATTAACCACGTTTTTAAGCGCTTTAAAGGTTCGCGCTGCCATGCTTGATCTAATTCTTCGCTAGCAACATAACGTGTCGCATCATCGATAGTGGTATGCGCACATAAACGATAGGTTAGTGCTTCGATTAATGTTGCACCACCACCGGCACGCGCTTTGGCGAGCGCCGCTTCAGTAACTGCGCGCATAGCAATCACATCGTTACCGTCAACTTGTACGCCTTCAATACCACCGGCAATCGCTTTTTGCGCTAAGGTTTGGCAAGCAGTTTGTCGAGTATTTGGTTCAGATAAAGCCCAGCGATTATTGTTAATGATAATAACCAATGGTAATTGCCACGCGCCTGCGACATTAAGCGCTTCGTAAAAATCACCTTCTGAGGTACCACCATCACCGACTAAAGTTAAGACAGCGCGATTTTTTTGTTGGCGCAATTTAATTGCGCTAGCAACGCCGGCCGCGTGCAATAGTTGGCTCGCAATAACTATGGGAATAGGAAAATCATTTATTAAACGGGGATCCGCAAAATCTGAACCGCGTTCATCACCGCCCCAGTACATTAAAATTTCATGTAGTTTGACGCCACGCCAATAAAGATCAGGTGCGCTGCGATAATAAGGTACAAACACATCGTTGTCCGTTAAACAGCTTGCGGCGCCTATACCCACAGCTTCTTGACCGAGGGTTCCAGTGTAAGTACCCATTTGTCCCGCGCGATGCAGGTTGAGTACTTTAAGATCAAATAAGTGCAGTAATTTGATAGCGCGATATAAAGATAGCATCAAGATTTTGTCATGACAAAATGCCGGTGCTTCGGCACAGAGTTGGCCGTCTTCATTTAGATATTGAATGAAGTTTATATTAAAGTGTGCAACTGATTTGCACTCAGAAAACGTATTAAGTTTGCTTATGCTCATAGGATTATGCAGTTGCACTATAACAATTTAAAATAGGATGCTGGAAATTATCTAACAAAATAAGTCCCATCCAAATACATCAAAGGATCAAGTTGGGGTGCGATAACAATTTCGATAATACGCCCGATAAAAATACTATGGCTAGCATAACATAGCGAGCTTTCGGCCTTGCAGAAAATATTAGTTTGCGCATGTTGTAAAAAGGGTAAATCGTGACGCATAAGCCATTCGCCTTGTTGAAAACGGGCTTCGCCTTCTGCGCCCCATGCGCAATCATCAGCCAGTGACTGTTGTGTTGGGTTGAGTGTGTTAACGCAAAATTGACCGCTTTCTTCAATAGCTTGATGTAAGCCGCCTTGACGATTGACACAGATTAATAATGATGGCGGCGTCATCGATAATGAAGTAATTGATGTTGCGGTCATGGCATGTCGTGCGCCATTGTTTTTAACCGCAGTAACAATGTGCACTGAGTGTGCAAAATGTCGAAAGGCTAATTTAGCTTGTTGATCTAATGGCGTCATAAGCAATATATTATCAGTGAGTCAGTAAAGGTCATTGCTTATTGCTGCAATTTTGCACGTAAATAATGTCCCGTATAAGAGCGGGGATTTTTTGCGATCGTTTCAGGTGGACCAAAAGCAATAATTTCGCCGCCACCTGCGCCACCTTCTGGGCCGAGATCAATCAACCAATCAGCTGTTTTGATGACGTCGAGATTGTGTTCGATGACGACGATAGTGTTGCCATCATTGCGCAAGCGATGCAACACCGCTAATAATTGTTCAATGTCATGAAAATGCAATCCGGTCGTAGGTTCGTCGAGAATATATAAAGTGTTACCTGTATCTCGTTTGGATAATTCGCGTGATAACTTCACGCGCTGTGCTTCGCCGCCTGACAATGTTGTCGCATTTTGTCCTAGCGTAATATAAGACAAACCGACATCTAATAATGTTTGTAACTTTCGATGAATCACTGGAATGTTTTCAAAAAAAGCGGCAGCTGTTTCTACTGTCATTTCCAACACTTCAAAAATGTTTTTGCCTTTATAGCGAATATCTAAAGTTTCACGATTATAACGTTTGCCTTTGCAAACATCGCAAGACACATAAATATCGGGCAAGAAATGCATTTCTACTTTAATAACGCCATCACCTTGGCAGGCTTCACAACGGCCACCTTGCACATTAAAACTAAACCGACCAGGTAAATAACCGCGCGCACGTGATTCTTGCGCGCCGGCAAATAATTCACGAATGGGCGTAAACAAACCTGTGTAGGTTGCTGGATTAGAGCGCGGTGTACGACCAATAGGACTTTGATCAATATCCACTACTTTATCAATATGTTCCATACCTTGAATTTTTTCGCAAGGTGCGGTATCCAAACTAGAGCGATTTAAATAATTAGCAAAATGTCGATAAAGAGTATCGTTAATTAAAGTGGATTTTCCTGAACCAGAAACGCCGGTAATGCAGGTTAATAAGCCACAAGGAATTTCAGCAGACACATTTTTTAAATTATTGCCGCTGGCGCCGATTAATTTTAAAACCTTTTTTGCATCATAGGGCGTGCGTTTGGTAGGCACCGCAATACGACGTTTGCCCGACAGATATTGACCGGTAATAGAAGCGGGATTATCTAATACTTGTTGAGGTGTACCTTGTGCAATGATTTGTCCACCATGTGCACCTGCGCCAGGGCCAATATCGACGACGTAGTCTGCATGTAAAATAGCGTCTTCATCATGTTCAACCACGATGACGGTATTACCTAAGTCGCGCAAATAAGTAAGCGTCGTAATTAAACGATCATTATCGCGTTGGTGCAAACCAATGGAGGGTTCATCTAATACATACATAACACCCACTAAGCCAGCGCCAATTTGACTCGCTAAACGAATGCGTTGTGCTTCACCACCGGATAATGTTTCTGCGCTGCGATCTAACGTTAAATAATCTAAACCGACGTTGACTAAAAATGATAAGCGCAAATTAATTTCGGCAACAATTTTTTTGGCAATTTCGCCGCGATGCCCGGGCAACGTAAGTTTTTGAAAAAACCGACTGGTATCTCCAATTCCCATAGCAGTAATACTGGGCAAAGGTTTTTCGCTAATAAACACATTTCGTGCTGCTTCATTTAAACGAGTGCCATTGCAACTAGAGCAAGAATGTACGGCTAAATATTTTGCGAGTTCTTCTCGTACCGCTTGCGATTCGGTTTCCTTATAGCGCCGTTCCATGTTGGGAATGATGCCTTCGAAAGGATGGGTCTTTTTAACTTTTTGACCGCGATCCCCCACGTAATTAAATACAATTGGATCTTCACCGCTGCCCAATAAAATAACGTGTTGAATTTTTTTCGGTAAATCTTCAAAAGGAGTTTCAATATCGAATTTATAATGTTTACTTAAAGAGGTGAGCATTTGAAAATAATATGCGTTCCGCCGATCCCAGCCGCGCACTGCGCCGCCGGCTAAGCTGAGTTGTGGATTGCTGGCTACTTTGGCGGGATCAAAAAATTGTTCAACGCCTAAACCATCGCAACGTGGACATGCGCCGGATGGATTGTTAAAAGAAAATAAACGCGGCTCTAATTCAGACAAGCTATAACCACAATGTGGACACGCAAGTTTTGCGGAAAACATTATTTCTGCGCCATCGCTTTTATCCATGGGTGCAATAATGGCGATGCCATCCGCCATATTGAGCGCCGTTTCAAAAGACTCTGCTAAGCGTTGCGCAATATCCGCGCGGACTTTAAAACGATCAATGACAACTTCAATAGTATGTTTGCGCCGTAAGTCTAATTTTGGCGGATCGTCTAATTCAAATACATCACCATCAATACGCGCGCGTAAAAAACCCTGCGCGTGTAATTGTTCTAGTAATTGTACGTATTCACCTTTGCGATCTTGAATGACCGGCGCTAACAACATCAGGCGTCGGTCTTCAGGTAATGCTAAAACATGATCCACCATTTGACTGACGGTTTGGGCGTCTAATGACACGCCATGTTCTGGGCAGCGTGGTGTACCCGCACGCGCATAAAGGAGTCGTAGGTAATCATAAATTTCAGTGACAGTACCTACGGTCGAACGTGGATTATGTGATGTAGATTTTTGTTCGATTGAAATGGCGGGTGATAAGCCTTCAATATGATCGACATCGGGTTTTTCCATGACCGATAAAAATTGTCGTGCATACGATGATAATGATTCAACGTAACGGCGTTGACCTTCGGCGAAAATGGTGTCGAACGCCAATGAGGATTTTCCAGAGCCTGATAAGCCGGTGATAACGATAAGTTTGTCGCGTGGCAGGTCAAGATCGATATTCTTGAGATTGTGGGTACGTGCGCCGCGAATTTTGATGGTATTCATAAGCTTCCAGACTACATAAACGCGACATTATATAGGAGCCAGTAATCTGATGTGTCGGCTATCCCGCTTTGTATTTGACGGGAACGAAAGAAACAGCAGAACCTGAGAATTTGCGGCACCTGTAGGAAGCATTTTTGGTAAACTGCGCGGCTTGGTCCTAATGCCCGATGTGGTTGCAGGGAATTTATAAGAAAGTTGGTGGCCTATCTGTTTGTGGATGGGATGCTATCTAGGATAAATGTAGCTAGTGATTGCTGAACAGCCGGAAAACACCAGTTTTAAGTTGAATGCATTGGAGCGCCGCAGCGCCCTGATGTTGTCGTTTGTGTACGCCACCCGTATGTTGGGTTTGTTCATGATCTTGCCAGTTTTGGCTTTATATTCCCAAGACTTGGTCGGTGCGACCGCTCTTGGCATGGGCTTGGCGATGGGTATTTATGGCCTGACGCAGGCTTGTTTGCAGATTCCAGCAGGTTGGTTGTCAGATCGAGTAGGACGTAAGCCTGTGATTGTAATAGGTTTATTGTTTTTTGCGGTGGGTAGTTATGTGTCGGCTGAAGCCCATACGATGACCCAATTATTGGTAGGGCGGGCGTTGCAAGGTTGTGGAGCGGTGGCGGGTGTCGTTTTAGCTTTGGCGGCGGACCTGACCCGTGATGAACAGCGTTCTAAAGTCATGGCTTTTATTGGCGCGAGCATTGGTTTGTCGTTTGTGGTGGCGTTGATCATGGGCCCACTATTATATGGATGGATTGGCGGTGCTGGGATTTTCTGGGTGACGGGTGCATTGTCATTGGTAGCCTTGGTATTGGTGGTGTGGGCGGTGCCTTCGCCCGTGCGGATTACGCAAGCTATACAAGTCCCGTTGAGTACCGTCTGGCGGGATGCTTATTTGTGGTATTTAAATTTTTCGATTTTTGTTTTACATCTCGTGCTTACCGCCTGCTTTTTTTCGATTCCACTGAAATTAACCAGTATGGGCCTCTCTTTGGCAGAGCATTGGAAAGTGTATTTAGGCGTGATGTTATTCGCTTTGTTGATAATGGTGCCTGCGTTGATGTATTTCGAACGACGTAAACGCAGTGCGACACTGATGTGTTTAGCTATCGGCGCATTGTTAATTGGTACACTGATTGCCGAGTTAGCAGGACAGCATTTATGGGCGGTGTGTTTTGGGTTGCTCGTTTTTTTTGCGGGCTTCAACACTTTAGAAGCGATTTTACCTTCGACCATTTCGCGGCATGTTGCACCGGAAATCAAAGGTGCGGCGCTAGGCATGTATTCTACTAGCCAGTTTTTAGGCAGCTTTGCCGGCGGCGTGCTCGCAGGCGCTATTTATCAACAGTTTAAGGGTGGCGTATTGTGGTTAATGATCGCCATGATTGCTGTTTGGGCGGTATTAGCGATTTGGATGACGTGGAAACGTGCAGCATTAATCTCCGCGCCTATCTCGGTTTCTCATTGAGTAATGTTATGAATCAAACACCACAAAATATTTGGCGTTACCGAGATTTGTTTTTTAATTTAGTACGTAAAGAAGTCAAAGTACGTTACATGGGTGCGTTGTTGGGTTTTTTATGGTCGTTTGGTAACCCATTAATTTTCACACTTGTTTATTATTTTGTTTTTACGTATGTGTTTCCAAGTGGGCAACCTAATTTTGCATTGTTTGTATTAACCGGAATTTTGCATTGGTCGTTGTTTGCGCAATCAATCAGTCAAGCGAGTGAGTCGTTGACGAGTAATGGTGATCTCATAAAAAAAGTAAACTTTCCCCGTATTTTAGTTCCATTATCTAATTTTGGTGTCAATGTTGTGTTTTGGGTCGTAGCAATGATGATTTATTGCGTGAGTTACGTGCCCTTAGGTGGGAAAATTCCTTTCCACACACTGTGGTTATATCCGGTAATAGTAACGCTGTATTTCGCGTTGATTATTGGTTTGAGTTTACTGTTGAGTGTGATGTACGTCTCTTTGCGAGACATTAAACATTTGGTTGAGATCGGGTTACAAGTATTATTTTGGGCTAGTGCAATTTTGTATGAGCCACGTATGTTGTCTGAAAAAGTACAGCATGTCGTCATGTTAAATCCATTAAGTTGGTATATGTCGAGTATGCGAGATGTATTGTTTTATGGCTTATATCCTTCAATAACCATAATGCTGGCAATTACCGCATTATCATTTTCTGTGTTAGGCGCGGGTTTGTGGGTATATAAAACTCGAGTTCCTTATTTGGTTGATAAGTTATGAATGCTCCCTTAGCAATTATCGTAGATAATGTTAGCGTTCAGTTTGTGCTAACACATAATGGTTCATATCGTTTAAAAGCCAAAATAATTGGTTGGTTTAAACAACGATGGCGCGAACGTCGTGAGAATTTTACCGCGCTGGATAAAGTGTCTTTGTCTATCAAACAAGGCGAAGCGGTAGCTTTATTAGGACACAATGGCTCAGGCAAAAGTACGTTACTGAAGATCATCGCAGGCATTTTGCAGCCCACTAGTGGCGCAATAAAAACGCAGGGGCGTATCGTACCCATGATCGAATTAGGCGTGGGTTTTCATCCTGATTTAACGGGATTAGAAAATATATTTCTTAATGCGAGTTTGTTCGGGGTTTCGAATGAAGAAACTCGTCGCAAGTTGGATGATATTGTTGAGTTTTCTGGGTTAGGTAATTTTATTGATGTGCCGGTAAAAAATTATTCTTCTGGCATGTACGCAAGGCTGGGATTTTCTGTTGCTGTGCATTTGGAGCCGGATATTTTATTGGCTGATGAAATTTTAGCGGTAGGAGACCAGGCATTTAAAGACAAATGCCTCGAGAGAATTCAACAATTGCGTAACAAAGGGATGACATTAATTTTAGTAACGCATGACGCTGGTCAAGCCAAGCAGTTTTGCCAGCGTTATGTGCATTTAGATCACGGAAAAATAATAGACCAAGGCATATTTTAAATTCATTTGAATAAAGTTAGGAGGCGACGATGGCAAGAGGAATTAATAAAGTTATTTTAGTGGGGCATTTAGGTGCAGATCCTGAAATTCGTTATATGCCCAGCGGTGCAGCGGTTGCTAACTTAAGCTTGGCGACAACTGAGAGCTGGAAAGATAAAAATTCCGGCGAAAAACAAGAACGAACTGAATGGCATCGTATTGTATTATTTGCGCGGCTTGCTGAAATTGCGGGTGAGTATCTAAAGAAAGGCGCGCAAGTTTATATAGAAGGTCGTTTGCAAACACGCAAGTGGCAAGATAAGTCAGGCCAAGATCGCTATACCACTGAAATTGTGGGCGGTGATATGCAAATGTTAGGCGGTGGTTCTGGTGGCGGGCGTAGCGCGTCTTATGACAATACTGCAAATAATAGCGGTGATAATTATAGTGAAAAACCACCTATGCGCAGCGCTGATGATTTTGATGACGACATTCCTTTTTGATTTTATTTCATTAAATAGAAAAATCATGTTTTTTATTATCATAAGTTTTAGTGTGCCGCGATAATAACCTGAAGGTCTGTGTATGGTTTTTAGTTCAGCAATTTTTTTGTTTTTTTTCTTGCCTGTTGTTTTGGCGATTTACTTTGTATTACCGTGGCGGCTAAAAAATATGTTTTTAACCGCAGCAAGCATATTTTTTTATGCTTGGGGTGAGCTAGCTTACGTTTTTGTAATGTTGGTTTCGATACTTTTTAATTATATTTTTGGATTGTGGATTGGACGTGAAATAAATTCCCAGCAGAACCGCGCTAAAACCGTGCTGTTTCTGGCTGTGAGCGGCAATTTAATTTTACTGGCTTATTATAAATACGCTAACTTTTTTGTTGATAGCTTCAATCAGTTATTCTTAGGTTTGTCTTTGCCCGCAGTTGAATTGATGCCAGTCCACTTACCTTTAGGCATATCGTTTTTTACATTCCATTCGATTTCTTATTTGGTCGACATCTATCGTAAGAAAGCTGAAGCGCAGCGTAGTTTGGCGGATATGGCGCTTTATATTTCTATGTTCCCGCAGTTAGTGGCAGGCCCGATCATCCGTTATCATGATGTATCGAAACAAATTATTAGCCGTTATGTTAACGCTGAACTTTTTGCCAGCGGCATACAAAGATTTATTATTGGGCTAGCAAAAAAAGTATTAATTGCTAACACACTAGGAGAAATTGCAGATCAGATTTTTGCTTTACCTGCGGGCGAGATGTCTCTTAGTACGGCATGGTTAGGTATAGTTTGTTATACCTTGCAAATCTATTTTGATTTTTCCGGTTATTCAGACATGGCAATAGGTCTGGCACGAATGTTTGGATTTCATTTCTTAGAAAACTTTAATTATCCATATATCTCTCGTTCCATCCAGGAGTTTTGGCGTCGCTGGCATATTTCTTTATCTAATTGGTTTAGAGATTATCTGTATATTCCTTTGGGCGGCAATAAAGTAAGTGCTTGGCGTGTGTATGTGAATTTATGGATTGTATTTTTGCTGTGTGGGTTTTGGCATGGCGCCAGTTGGAACTTTGTAATTTGGGGTGCATTGCACGGATGCTATTTAATTATTGAAAGATTGGGGCTAATAAAGTTGCTTGATAAGTTGTGGACGCCCCTTCCGCAAATATATGTAATGTTGCTGGTAATGATAGGTTGGGTATTTTTTAAAGCTGATGATTTACCCCATGCGATTGATTATTTGTCGGCAATGTTTATAGGTGGCAATGGAATGCCAAGTTATGTGGCTTCCAGATACTTAGATACAAAAGCGATCTTGATGTTAGGGTGCGGAGTTATTGCGGCGACACCTCTGGCAAGCAACTTTTTTTATAAATTTTCGGAATATGCTCAAAGAGGCAGCCTGACGTATCTTGCATACCCGATGTTTTGTTTTGCTAGAGTCTTTTTATTAATTGCTTTGTTTTATTTGTGTGTCTTGTTGATTGCTGCAGGCACTTATAATCCTTTTATTTATTTCAGGTTTTAGTATGCCAAAAAAAATAAGCGATTTAGTTTTATTGATTATTTTTTCTTCATTTCTATGGCTTCCATTATATGGTTTTTTTATTGCTGATAAAAAAATATATTCTCCAAATGAAAAGAGAACGTTGGCGCAAAAGCCTGAATTTAGCTCGATTAAAACCCTGGATTTTTTCGTTAAAGATTACACGTCTTATTTTAATGATCATTTTGGTTATAGAGAAAGACTGGTGGGTTCATATAATAAGGTTCTTAATTTGTTGGGGGTGAGTTCGACTAGTAAAAAGGTTATAGAGGGAAAAAACGGTTGGTATTTTTATGCCGGTGACGCAGTTATTGATCAGTATTCCACCTCCTTTACTGAGGATGAATTGCAAAAATGGGCGCAACATTTAGAGCAAAAGCGACAATGGCTAGAGCAACGAGGCATCGTTTATTTGTTTGTAATCCCACCGAACTCGCATACTATTTATTCTGAATTTATGCCGGACTGGTTTCTGCAAACAAAAAAAGAGTCTAGAAAGGATCAGTTGCTTAGTTATTTGCAAAAACATACGAAAGTAGATGTTCTAGATTTGGCACCGGCTTTGTTGGAAGTAAAAAAATCAACCCTTGTATACTATAAGACAGATACACATTGGAATCGCTTGGGCGCAAGTGTTGCGCGTTATGAAATAGAGAAAAAGCTACACCAAAGAATTCCGTCGATATCTCCTGCTTCATATCTGAATGACGACTTTATATGGTCTCCTCGACCAGAATCCGGTGATTTGGCCGTAATGTTAGGGCTTGATAAAAACATAAGAGAAGATGCGCCCTTTTTTGACAATCCAAAAATGCAATCTTGTGATCAGAATATTCCTGTTCAATCTTATGGCTTCAAATTCAGAGGTCTTCCTCCACAGGCGACTGAGTGCGATGGGCAGTTGAAGCTTTTAATATTTCATGATTCATATGCGTATGGGTTGGAAGCATTGGCTTTGAATTTCAAAAAAGTGGTATATCTGTGGCGTTTTGCAGATGACATGAAAGTATTAGAGCATTATGTAAATGTAGAGAAGCCCGATGTTGTTATTGAAGAGAGAGTTGAAAGGTTTCTAAGCGATGTACCTTAGGTTTAATTAAATGACGTTTTTAGTGTGTTGACATAGAAGTTATTGGTTTTTTTTCAGCAACCACTTTTGTTGGTTTTAGGTAAAAAATCAATTTTCTATAACAGGATGAGAATGCGGTATGACTATATTTGTGACGGGTGGCGCAGGTTTTATTGGGGCGAATTTCGTCTTGGATTGGCTGCGTGAGAATGAAGAAATTGTAATTAACCTGGATAAAATGACATATGCCGGCAATCTGGAAACGCTGGCGAGTTTGCAAGGCGATAAGCGCCATCAGTTTGTGCAAGGTGATATCGCAGATGCTGTGCTTGTTGAAAAGTTACTGAATACTTATCAGCCGCGCGCCATTATTCATTTTGCTGCGGAAAGCCATGTCGATCGTTCGATACACGGGCCTGAGGATTTTATACAAACCAATATTGTCGGTACGTTTCGTTTATTAGAATCGACCAGATTGTATTGGAATCAATTAACCGATGATAAAAAACGCAGTTTTCGTTTTTTACATGTTTCTACTGATGAAGTGTACGGTTCTTTATCTGATTCGGATCACGCTTTTGTTGAAACAAAACAATATGAGCCCAATAGTCCTTATTCAGCAAGTAAAGCGGCAAGTGATCATTTGGTGCGCGCCTATCATCATACTTATGGTCTGCCGGTCTTAACGACAAACTGTTCTAACAACTATGGCCCTTACCAATTTCCAGAAAAACTGATTCCTCTTGTTGTTCATAATGCATTAGCCGGTAAACCTCTACCCATTTATGGCGATGGCCTGAATGTGCGTGATTGGTTATATGTGGGTGATCATTGTGCGGCGATTCGTGAAGTATTGCTCAGAGGTGTGCTGGGTGAAACGTATAATATTGGTGGTTGGAATGAGAAACCCAATATAGATATCGTCCATATATTATGCGCCTTGTTAGATGAGTTACACCCGCGTACAGACGGTGCATCATACAAAACACAAATTACTTTTGTTAAAGATCGGCCAGGACATGATCGTCGATATGCAATTGATGCTACTAAAATTTATAAAGAACTAGGCTGGAAACCGGCGGAAACATTTGAAACTGGCATTCGTAAAACAGTGCAGTGGTATCTTGATAATCAATATTGGGTGGAGAACATTCAATCAGGTGCTTATCGTGAATGGATCGAGAAAAATTATTCTGAGCGCGTATCGTGAAGATTTTGCTCTTAGGTAAAAATGGACAGGTTGGTTGGGAGTTGCAACGTTCACTGGCACCGTTGGGTGAATTGATTGCGTTAGATCGGCACAGTAAAGATTATTGCGGGGATTTAACTAATTTGCTCGGCATTGCAGAGACAGTCTATAAAATAAAACCAGATATTATTGTTAATGCTGCAGCGTATACAGCAGTAGATAACGCTGAAACGGAAGTGGTTCTAGCGCACACCATTAATGCATTAGCACCCGGTGTGCTAGCTAAGGCCGCTCATGAGTTGGGCGCTTGGTTGATTCATTATTCTACGGACTATGTGTTTAATGGCGCCGGTCACAAGCCTTGGTTAGAAGGCGATGCAGTAGCCCCGCTTAATGTTTATGGCAAAACAAAGTATGACGGTGAGCAGGCTATTATAAATAACTGCAATCGCTATTTGATATTTCGCACTAGTTGGGTATATGCGGCACGTGGTGCTAATTTTGCTAAAACGATGTTGCGTTTAGCGCGTGAACGGGATCGTTTGACCGTTATCAATGATCAGGTTGGTGCGCCTACAAGTGCCGAGTTAATCGCTGATGTCACCGCTCATGCTATTCGTTTTTCGCACATGCGAAAGGATGTTGCCGGAATTTATCATCTGGCTGCACAGGGTGAAACTTCTTGGTATGACTATGCGCATTTTGTAATTGATGGTGCGCGTGCACTCCATGTGGAGTTAAAAGTAGCAAATGAAGCCATTACCCCAATTCCAACAACTGCTTTTCCAACACCCGCAGCAAGGCCGCATAATTCGCGGTTAAATACTAATAAATTATGCAGCACATTTGAACTGGTGTTGCCTGCCTGGCAGATAGGCGTTAATCGTATGCTTAGAGAAACTTTAGAGAAATCATGATGAAAAAAAGAAAAGGTATTATTCTTGCCGGTGGTTCAGGCACACGACTGTATCCTGTGACAACCTCGATATCTAAACAGTTATTACCTATTTATGATAAGCCGATGATTTATTATCCGCTGAGCTCATTAATGTTGGCGGGGATTAATGAAATCTTAATTATTAGTACGCCTCAAGACATACCACGTTTCGAACAGTTATTAGGTGATGGCAGCGCATGGGGAATTAATTTGCAATATGCAGTACAGCCCAGCCCCGATGGTTTAGCGCAAGCTTTTATAATAGGCGAGAAATTTTTAGACGGAGCACCCGCAGCTTTAGTTTTAGGCGACAATATTTTTCACGGACATGAGTTCCAGCATTTGTTGAATAGTGCAATGCAGCGCACAACTGGCGCTACGGTATTCGCTTATCATGTGCATGATCCAGAGCGCTATGGGGTCGCTGAATTTGATAGTGAAAATCGCGTTATCTCGTTAGAAGAAAAGCCGTTAAAACCAAAATCTAACTATGCAGTTACCGGACTTTATTTTTATGATGAACAAGTTGTCGACATTGCAAAAACCTTAAAACCTTCTCCGCGTGGAGAACTTGAGATCACTGATCTTAATCGTATGTATTTAGAAAAAAATCAATTAGCTATTGAAATTATGGGCCGCGGTTATGCATGGCTAGATACAGGAACGCATGATAGTTTATTAGAAGCAAGCCAATTCATTGCTACGTTAGAACGCCGTCAAGGTTTAAAAGTCGCATGCCCAGAAGAAATTGCTTGGCGCCGCGGCTGGATCGATGACAATAAGCTGCATGAATTAGCTAAGCCGCTAGCAAAAAATGGTTATGGCCAATATTTATTGGGTTTAACGAAAGAGAAGATTTTCTAATGATAGCTAAAAAACTAGCGATTCCAGATGTTGTATTGTTTGAGCCCAAAGTATTTGGCGATGAAAGAGGTTTTTTCTTTGAAAGCTTTAATCAACGAGCTTTTGAAGAAGCAACCGGTCTTAAAAGAAGTTTCGTGCAAGATAACCACTCCAAATCACAACAAGGCGTTTTGCGTGGACTGCATTACCAGTTGTCACCCAAAGCCCAAGGTAAATTAGTGCGTGTGATAGAAGGCGAAGTTTTTGATGTTGCTGTCGATATTCGTAAAAGCTCGCCGACCTTTGGGCAATGGGTTGGAGAAATTTTGTCCGCTGAAAATAAAAAACAATTATGGGTACCAGAAGGTTTTGCGCATGGCTTTTTAACGTTATCTGCTACAGCTGAATTTCTTTATAAAACCACGGAATATTATGCGCCGGAATTAGAGTGTTGCATTTTATGGAATGATCCGATAATTGCGATTCAATGGCCTAGCATGATTGAGCCGCAATTATCTAGTAAAGATCAATTGGGCATGACTATAACCGCAGCTGCGCTTTTCCCGTGATTTATTTTGTGGATGTAAATATAGTTATAATAAATTCAATATCCAATACAGATAATGAGTATTGCTGGGAGGAGGGCTAATTGCCCTAGATATGAAATCCGAATCTAACGACCTTCCAAAGCTGGCAATGATGACTAAAAAATATTCGCGATATGCCGTTCGATTGGTTTCGTTGATTATGAATGGTCAAATTATAGCGACTATTCGTGGAATCATTGCTTATATAGGCGTACCTCCTGTCATTGATAATTGTATTGCAGTACCGTTGGATTACGCTATTGATAAATGGGAAACACCGCCGCATATAGCGGTTATATGTCATATGTATTATCCTGATATGGCCGATGAGTTCCGAGGTTATCTGCTTAATATCCCTTACTCTTTTGATTTGTTCATAACAACTGATACAAAAGAAAAACAGCTCGATATTCAAAATGGCTTTGCGCAATGGCGCAAAGGTCATGTGGATGTGCACGTAGTGCCTAATCGTGGTAGGGATATAGCGCCTAAGTTGGTAGCCTGCAAAGATGTTTATGGCCAATACGAATATTTTCTTCATATCCACACTAAAAAATCGCCACATGCCGAATCGTTAGGTGAGTGGCGTACCTATTTATTGCAGAATCTTTTAGGTTCTGAAGCCTTAGTGTATAGCGTGTTTGAAGCTTTTCGAGTCGACCCTGATTTAGGCATGATCGCCCCTCCGCATTATAAAACACTTCATAAAAGAGTGGGTTGGGGTTTGAATTTCAAGCAAGGTAAAGATATAGCCATGAGAATGGGCATATCAATTTCGAAACAGCGTAGCATTGACTTCCCTTCTGGCTCCATGTTTTGGGGTAGATCTGCTGCGCTTAAACCCTTGTTAGATTGCAATTTTATGTTAGAAGAGTTCCCTGCTGAAAAAAAACAAAAAGATGAAACATTGGCGCATGTTATAGAGCGCATATATTTCTACTCTTGCGAAAAGGCGGGCTTCCGGTGGGTGAAAATAGTTAATATTATTGAACAAAATGGTCACATAAAAAGCGCAAAAATAGATAACTCGGAAGATTTGAAAAAGTTTATTGCGAAAGGCTCTGGTTTGTTATGAGCGATAAAAAATATAAAGATATAGCGTTGTTGTTTTTAAATAAAAAAATATTTTTTATTTATGATTTTCCATGCCCCGCTATTATTACAGTTTTAAAATGATGCGTTGTGAGTAATGCCAATGCTACATTATGAGATTGATAACTTTGTTATACGCAAAGACAGAGTCTTTATGTCTGGTTGGGTGATGCCTGACAATGATCTTCGCGTAGAAAGTCTTTCTCTCTATTTGAGATACAAGTCTGATAGTTCGCCCGTAATAATTCCTATTTCGTATAGTTCTAAAAGAGAAAATATTGCATTACTGTACCCCGCCAGAACTGGTGCTGAGTTTTATGTATTTTCTTTATTGTCGGGTAGCTTGCAGATAAGAGATATCTTGAGCGCCGAATTGCACTGGGGGTTATCTAATGGACAGACAATAACAGCAGATCTTTCGAGTATGATTTTTAGAAACAAGTTTCATTGGTGGCTCACTACCTTTCATAATTATAAAAAATTACTATATAAAGCTGTAAAACTATTAAGAAATGCGGAAGTTAGCGTTTTTATAAGCAAAATAAAAAAATACATGTCTAAGCCAGCCCGGAAATATCCTGTCGCCTCTATACAACGTGTGCAAAGCGCAGTGAAAGGCAAAGCGATCGCTTTAATTGTTGATCATGATTTGGGCGGCGGAGCCAATTTATATCGAAAAGAGTACGTCGCTAACAAACTAGCGGTAGGGCAAGCGGTTATTGTTGTGGGATTTGATATTATTAAATTGCAATACTTTTTAGACGTTTTTAGAGAAAAAAAACGTTTGAGATATGGTATCGATTCTATTGAAGATGTTTTGTCTTTTATACATTCGGCAGATGTAACGAGTATGCTTTATAATTGCGCGGTTTCTTTTCCTGAGCCGATTCTCTGTTTTGAGTTTCTAATAAATTTAAAAAAACAACAAAACTGTGAATTTATTGTTGCGTTACATGATTATTTTTTAATATGCCCAAGTCCTTTTCTTATTAATAGTGAGGGTAGTTATTGTGGAATTCCTGATCCTAAGGTGTGCGCGTCATGCCTTGCCCACCATAACGATGATTTCGTGAGAATGTTAGCCGTTAATAATATTACGGACTGGCGAGAGCAGTGTGCTTATTTATTAAAAGCTGCGGATCAAGTAGCACTTTTTTCCGAGGCTTCCAAGAGGCTTTTAAAAAAAGCGCATCCTAAATTGTCGGATGAGAACTGGAAAGTTATTCCTCACGTTCTGCATACAATAATGCATAAAGTATCATTAAAAGCAGCTAATCATTTACATATAGGTGTTGTGGGCAGTATTGGAAAACACAAAGGCGCTGATGTCGTAAATGAGCTTGCGCACGAGATTTTACGAGTGGGATCAGAGGCGAAAATAACAGTAATAGGCATGTTAGATGCTATTGCGCCTGTAAACATAGTGACGGTTACAGGAAACTACAAACCTGCTGATTTACCTGATTTGATTGCGAATTCTGGCATAGATATATTCTTATTCCCTTCAATTTGCGCCGAAACTTTTTCTTACGTTTGTCATGAATTGGTGGCGATGGATGTGCCCATTGCGTGTTTTGATTTAGGCGCTCCTGCTGATTTAGTTCGTGATTATGCTAAGGGTCAAATATTAAAATCTACAGCGCCTGATGATATTTTAAAAAATCTAGCTGAATTTAAAAACAGAATTTATAAGTTATAAAGGATTTTATTATGAAAAAAATACATGTCTTTACAAGCGCGGCTTGTAACTATATTCCTAAAGTAAGAGTTTTGCTTCGTTCTATTAAAAAGTGGCATCCAGAGTGGGTGATCCATTTGGCTCTTTCGGACGAGATTCCAGAAGGGATTGATTTGTCCGATGAATTGTTTGATGAAATACACCCTGCTTCTGAATTAGGTATTCCTGATTTCGTGGGCTGGGCTTTTTGTCATAACATCGTTGAGTTGTCGACAGCCATTAAACCATTTGTTCTAAAAAAACTGCTTGCACGCGATGATTGCGCTGGCGTTATTTATCTTGATCCAGACATGGTAGTTTTTTCTAGGCTTGAAGAAGTGCTATTAGCTTTGAAAGATTTTAATATTGCTTTAACTCCGCACCAGACAAGCCCCGAAAAAAGTTTGGTTGCGATCATGGACAATGAGATATGCAGCCTTAAACACGGTATTTATAATTTGGGTTTTATTGCTGTGAGCCCGACCGATATTGGAAAGACTTTCGCTAATTGGTGGGCTGAACGTTTATATTATTTTTGTCGAGATGAAATCCCCAATGGCCTATTTACAGATCAGCGCTGGATTGATTTGGCGCCGGCCTTTTTTGAGGGTGTACATATTTTGCGGTCTTCACGGTTTAATGTTGCGCCTTGGAATTTAACTACACGCGTAGTAACAGGTGATATAAATGGCGAGGTGTTAATTGATGGCAAACCATTGGGCTTTTATCATTTCACGGGGTTTGATAGTGGCGCTCATCATGTAATGATGCAAAAAAATTCCAATAATAATAATACTGCGATCGATTTAGTTAATTGGTACACGGGCATGACGTCTGAGCTTAGCAAAGATCCTTTGAGTGCCGTGCCTTGGAGTTTTGGTTCTTTTTCTGATGGCAGCAAAATACCATCGTACGCACGGTTAATATATAGAGAGCGTGTGGACTTGCAGCATAAATTTCCAAACCCTTTTGACTCTGCTGTAGAGAATGGTGGATATAAAACATGGTGGCAAAGAAGAGCCAAAAAAGAATACCCTGAATTATTTAGCACGAAAAAACAAGCCTTAGAATTAATGCGTATACAAAAAGCTTTAACTCCAGGATTTCAGGCAGGCAGTACGTTGGGCGCGATCGCTATATCGTCCTGGGGGCATTTGCGCGAATCTTTAAGAGCACCCGGCATGCTGGTAAAACTATTTAACAAAGCATGGAATATTTTTAAAAACGAAGGTGTAAGCGGTATTGCAAAACGTATTCATAGACTCTATTAATATTTTTATAAAGTAGAGTTTAAAATTCCTTTTAAAAAAAGAGATATTAAGAATGACAGTTAGTTCTATTCCTTTTAACAAACCTTATATGACTGGGCGTGAGCTCTATTATATTGCTCAAGCGCATCATGACGCTCATCTAGCCGGAGATGGCCGCTTTACTAAAAATTGTCATGCTTGGTTAGAGAAAATCACAGGCACGAAAAAAGCATTGCTTACGCATTCCTGTACTGCGTCGCTGGAGATGGCTGCCCTTCTGGCAAATATTCAGCCTGGTGATGAAATAATAATGCCTTCTTATACATTCGTGTCTACGGCTAATGCTTTTGTTCTTCGAGGCGGAGTACCTGTATTCGTAGATATTCGTTTTGACACATTAAATATTGATGAGACATTAATTGAAGCCGCGATTACTGGACGGACGCGAGCGATTGTCCCTGTGCATTATGCTGGAGTGGCATGTGAAATGGACTCCATTATGGAGATTGCTCATCGTTACAATCTCATCGTCATAGAAGATGCTGCGCAAGGTGTTATGTCGACTTATAAAGATCGATCACTGGGTACGATTGGAAATTTAGGAGCGTATTCTTTCCATGAAACAAAAAATATTATTTCTGGCGAAGGCGGCGCTTTGTTAGTTAATGATGAAAATTTCATAGAGAGAGCAGAAATTATTCGTGAAAAAGGTACTAACCGGAGTCAATTTTTCCGCGGCCAAATCGATAAGTATACCTGGGTTGATGTCGGATCTTCATATTTGCCTAGTGAGATTGTTGCAGCTTTTCTTTGGGCGCAAATGGAAGAGGCTTTTAATATTACAGAACGAAGATTAGAGCTCTGGACGCAATATCATGAACAATTTGAATCGTTGGAAAAAGCCGGTAAATTGCGACGGCCAATTATTCCTGCGCACTGTCAACATAATGCCCACATGTATTATGTGCTACTAGATTCATTGGGAACTCGTATGAGAGTGATTGATGGACTTAAGAAACAGGGCGTTAATGCAGTCTTTCATTATGTCCCGCTCCATGTTTCTATAGCGGGCAAACAATATTCGAAAACCCATGGAAATATGACTCATACAGAAGATTTATCAGATCGTTTATTGCGTTTGCCCTTATGGATTGGTATGGAGAATGTAAATAAAGTAGTAAATGCACTTTCTAATATTTTGTAAAGTTTTTCGATAGTTAATGATTTTCTATTAAATAATTAAATTTTTTATACCAAGGATGCGTTTTTGTATGATTAAAAAAATAGACAAGTTAGCGGGTCAAACATTTCCGCAGTCTGTTTCAATACTGTTCGCAACGATAGTTACGGTATTAGGGATGTTTCTTTGGCAAAGTCATAATGGGCAGGCTTTGTTATGGGATGAAGGTTTTCTTTGGTATGGCGTCCAGCGAGTTATGGTGGGAGAAGTGCCTATTCGCGATTTTATGGCTTACGATCCAGGCCGTTATTATTGGTCTGCGACTTTAATGGGTTTATGGGGCGATAATGGGTTGGTGGCTTTAAGAGCAACTACTTCGATTTTCCAAGCCATCTGTCTTTTTATCGGGTTGAAAACAATTTTTCAAAAAGAGGTACAGCCTAATCTCATTTTATTGGGGGCTGTAACAATAACATTGGCTTTATGGACATTTCTTAACTATAGATTTTTTGATACTTGTTTGCCTTATCTATTGATAGGCGTTCTTACTTTTCTTATTAATAAGCCGTCATATTATAGGTATTTCATAACGGGCTTGATTGTAGGTTTAGCGGCAGTTTTTGGTCGAAACCATGGTGTATATGGTGTGCTTGCTACTCTCGGCGTTATGGGATATTTGGCAATTCGCGATGGAACCAAGATCAATTTTATAAAAGCATTTTTCTGCTGGGGCGGCGGGATTTTTATTGGATATCTTCCCGTTTTATTAATGTTAATTACTATGTCGGGATTTGCCTCGGCTTTTATAGACAGCATTGTTTTTTTGTTTGAGTCTCAAGCTACGAATATATTCGTTCCGATTCCTTGGCCATGGCGTGTTCCTTTTGGGCAGCTGCCTCTTTTTGAAATATTGCAAGGTTTGTTATTGGGATTTTCTTTTATTGCTATTGGATTATTCTGGATATTAGGGATTCCATGGGTTTTATGGAGAAAATGGAAAGAAAAACAAGTGGCCCCAGCATTGGTAGCATCAGTATTTTTAGCGCTCCCTTATTCTCACTACGCTTATTCCAGAGCAGATTTGCATCATTTAGCACCGGGTATTCCGCCTTTATTAATTGGCATCTTGGTATTGTCATTAAATCAATCGATAAGAATCAAAGCAGCAATAGTAGGACTGCTTTTTGTAACCAGTTTAATAATACTCGTTCCCGGTCAACCGAGTTGGATATGCCTAAAACATACTTGCAACAAAATTAATATTGGCGCAGATCAATTTAAGGTCGTACCGAGTGAAGCCGCTGATTTAATGATGCTGAAAAAGTTGACAGAAGAATTTACCCCAAATGGGGAAAGTTTTGTTGCTATGCCTTTTTGGCCGGGGGCCTATGCTGTATTGAATCGCAAATCACCGGTATGGGAAACTTATGTTTTGTTTCCTCGCAGTGAAGCATTCCAAAAGGCTGAAATTGAACGTATTAAAGCGAGTGACGTCAAATTAGTGATAATATTTGATTATCCGCTCGATGGACGAGACGAGTTGCGTTTCCGCAACACACATCTCATACTTGATGAATATTTTATTAATAATTTCAAACGTTATTATGATGATAGGTGGTCGCCTATTTATCGCATATATATTAAAAAATAGTAATTATGTTAACTTTAGTTTTAAAGGCATTGACTAAAGTTACGCATTACAAGTCAAATTTATTCTTTTAAGAAGAATGTAAAACTTACTAGACATATTACATTTTAATATTGATTACATGCAGAGCTTTCAAATTATTCATAACGGTATGTTAATTCTTTAATAAGGAATGCGAATTAATTTTAAAGCCTTTCCAGGTTGTATTATATATTTAAAGTGAAGCATCATTTCGTCATGATGCGAAATTAGTTTCTCTGGCATAGTGAAATTATAGTTCCGTAAATGGAAAATAAAAAATTTTAAAGTGAAAAATGATCCGAATGAAAAAAATCGCAATTTTACAATCTAATTATATTCCCTGGAAAGGATATTTCGATTTGATCGCGGCTGTGGACGAATTTATTTTGTACGATGACATGCAATATACACGGCGTGACTGGCGCAATCGCAATCAAATTAAAACTCCACAGGGAGTGCAGTGGCTTACTGTGCCTGTTATGGTTAAAGGTAAATACTACCAAAAAATTCGAGAAACTGAGATCGATGGTCTGGAATGGGCGGGAGCGCATTGGAAAGCGTTGTTGCAGAACTATAAGCGCGCACCACATTTTGATGAAATTGCAGCATGGTTAGAGCCACTTTATATGACAGGGTCTTACACTCATCTATCTCAACTCAATCGCCATTTTATTGAGGCTATTTGTACTTACTTGAGTATAACTACTAAGATTACTGACTCATGTGAATATTCTTTATTGGAAGGTAAAACAGAGCGTTTAGTTGACTTATGTGTGCAGGCAGGCGGTGCAGAATATATTTCCGGTCCTGCAGCCAAAGGTTATGTTGAAGAGCAACTGTTTGCTGATAGGGGTATTACATTGACTTGGTTTGATTATGCTGGGTATCGTGAATATCCCCAGCTTTGGGGTGAGTTTACTCATGGCGTTACGATTTTAGACTTGCTCTTTAATTGCGGGAAAGATGCGCGCCACTATATGAGATACGTGTAGTTATGAGGCTTTCTATTGTTGCAACGCTTTACCAATCAGCACCTTACCTCAATGAATTTTATCAGCGAACGAGTGCTGTAGCTAAACAGTTAGCAAATGAAGATTATGAAATTGTTTTAGTAAACGATGGCTCGCCTGATAACAGCCTGAACCTTGCGGTGCAACTCGTTGATAGTGACATTCATGTTGTTGTTGTTGATCTGTCGCGTAATTTTGGACATCATAAAGCAATGATGACGGGACTTGCGCATGCGAAAGGAGATTGGATATTACTGCTTGATAGCGATTTGGAAGAAGAGCCCGAGTGTTTGATTGTCTTCGCCAAAAAAATGCAAAATCAACATTGTGATGTTGTATATGGTATTCAAGAAAAGCGCAAGGGTGGTTGGTTCGAGCGCTGGAGTGGTCAGTGGTTTTATCGTTTCTTCAAAATTCTTACAGGTATAGCCTTGCCAGAAAATATTGTGACTGCTCGACTGATGACTCGCCGTTATGTTGATGCTTTGTTGCTCCATAAAGAAAGAGAGGTCTTTATGGCTGGGCTCTGGCACATCACTGGCTTTGAGCAATGTCCTTACATTGTGAAAAAGCACAGTACAAGTGAAACTACTTATACTCTTCGTAGGAAAATGTCATTGTTAGTTAATTCAGTTACTTCATTTAGTAATGTTCCTTTAGTTGGCATTTTTTATATCGGTTTATCTATTTGTCTAATTGCAAGTACCTATATCGCTTACTTAACAATTAACTGGATTTTTCTTGCGCGACCATTAAGCGGCTGGACGTCTGTTATGGCTTCAATCTGGTTGTTAGGCGGTATGATTATTTCTTTTATAGGGGTGGTTGGCATTTATCTTTCAAAAATATTTTCTGAAATAAAACAGCGTCCTTATACTATTGTGAAGCAAATTTATGCAAAAAACACAAATTGATCTATTGGCAGAGATTGCTGATTACTACAGCACTAAATTTACTCAGCATGGAGAAACCCCATGCGGAGTTGATTGGAATGGAGAAGAAAGTCAAACGTTACGTTTTGCGCAGTTATGCAAAATTATTGATGCAACCCACCCATTTTCAATAAATGATCTTGGATGCGGCTATGGCGCACTATATGATTATCTTGCGTGTAAATATCAACACTTCTCTTATTCTGGAATTGACGTCTCCGATAGTATGATTCAAGCAGCCGAACAGCGTTATAAAAATAAGTCTAATGCTCGGTTTGTGTTGTCTGGTAATCCTGATGAAATTGCGGATTACGGCATAGCGAGTGGGATATTTAATGTTCGTTTGGAAAGACCCGACAACGAATGGCGGTCTTATCTAGAAGATACTCTTGATGTGCTCGATAAAACCAGTCGTATTGGTTTTTCTTTCAACTGTTTAACTTCTTATTCTGATAAAAATAAAATGCGCGACTATTTATACTACGCCGATCCTTGTATTATTTTTGATTTTTGTAAAAGACGCTATTCTCGTAACGTCGCTCTATTGCATGATTATGAATTATATGAATTCACGATACTCGTAAGGAAATGAGCATGAATGAAGCACTGATATTTTTTATTTTAACTTTAGTCCTATCCTATTTAGCCATTCGTTATTGTGCGCCTTTATCTAACGTGATGTTGAAGTTGGGTGAATATCTTGCCAAGAGAGTATTTTTAAGCGTTTCTGGGTACGAGCATAATAAATTTGCTTTGTTAAGAATCATATTCGGGGGCATTTTAGTAATCAGGAGTCTTTTTGTTCTTCAATTCCTGCTTCCCTCTGAATATTTTTCTCCTGTTGGTCTATGGAGTATCGCTGAATTAATTGGCGGAATATGTTTGGTATTGGGTTTATTTACTCAATGGGCATTCATATTTTTGATGGCGGGGATGTGGCAAATAGGAGACCAGGTAGTTGAAAAATCAACATTGGGGAATGATATCGCCGCGATGGTTTCTCTTTTATTGTTACTTACAAATGCAGGCAAGTACATTTCTTTGGATGCAAAAATTCTTAAATTCGTACCGAAGAGCAAATATTTTTTGTTTTATTACGAAGGAGACCCCACTCCGGAACAAATAGCGTTAGCAAAATTTGGGGCAGTCATAAGTTATTGGGCTCTTTGCATGTATTCGCTTGCTATACATTTAAATGAACCTGCGTGGACAACCGGCGTGGCGGGCCCTTTACTATTAACTAATAATTTCATGTCATCATGGTATGCACAATTAATCGTGTTTTTTTCATCCAGTGAAAATTTTACTTATTTAGGCAAAATATCGCTGTGGTCTATAATGCCTTGGTATGCATTGATTTTACCCTTTGTTATTTTGGGTGGAATTTTTCGTGCTTATATAGTTATTTTTGGAATTTTATTTTTTTCACTGTCGTTCTTTGTATTGAATTTGGGATCTCTAGCAGAGATTGAGTTTGTTTTATGGGCTGCTATTTTTTGGTCTACTCTTGGATTAAATGCAAATAAGTCGATTCAAATTTTTTATGATGACCGCTGTAATTTGTGTGACAAGACTGTTCAGGTAGTGACATTCATTGATGTTTTTGGAATCGTTAAATTAAAGCCAGCCTCTACTAATCAAGACATTCTCATGAGTCATGGCATCACAAGAGATCAATCACTTACGGAACTTTATGGTCTTATTGAAGACAAGGCTACGCTTACGTACGGATATGATTTTTATATTCAGCTGTCTAAATCATTGGTTTTATTGTGGCCTTTATTACCCCTTCTGCTTCTCGGAAAAGCATTGAAAATTGGCCCAGTAATGTATCGGTTCATTGCCAAACGTAGACTAGAATTATTTGGCATTTGTGAGTTACCAAGAAAAAAACTTATTAGAACTTCTACTAGATCCTATAGTCGTTCTAAAGTGACAAGTGTAGTAATTTTGCATGTGATGACGTTAACGGTTTTTTACTTTTTAACGATACCGATGCCTTATCTTGGATTTAATAGTCAAGCTAATGCGAGAGGGGAGGCCGCGCATTATTATGGTATAGCACCGATTAATGTATTTAATCATACTGATTTAAGAATGGCTGAAAATTGGTTCACGTTAGTTAGTCTAGATTTTAAGGAACGCGTACCATTATTTACAGATGAAGGTTCGCGGTTAAATATGCACAAATCTGATCGTATCTATTTTGGCCATACATTGCAGTTTCGAAGAGCCACTATCGGCTCCGATATATGTCAATTTGAAATATGGGAAGATAAGATCACATATCTGAGTAAAGTCTATCTTAGTGCAAAACAGGCTAAATCTGGTTTATATACCTTTAAATATACGCAAAAATTTCAAGCTTTACCTGATTGGGAGTTGTTGGTCAAAAATAAATATTTAAAGACTAGCACTGTGGATCGGTGCACAGTTATATATTTAGTCGATCACGCAGGTTAATAGGTGATGAAAAAAAATTTGGTAATATTTGGTTCTGGTGAAATTGCGCAACTTGCGCACTTTTATTTTAGTTCTGATTCGCAATACCAAGTTGTTGCTTTTACTGTTGATGCCGCGTATTTAACGGAACCAATTTTCTGTGACCTTCCAGTAATTCCTTTTGAAGAGGTCGTCACTCGCTTTTCTCCTGACCAATATGAAGTTTTTGTAGCGCTCAGTTACTCTAAATTAAACTCTGTGAGAAAAGAAAAATATTTAGCCGTGAAGGCACTGGGATATCGTTCGGCCAGCTATATTAGTTCTCGTGCCACTATTTTGGATGCCAATTGCATTGGAGAGAACTGTTTTATTTTTGAAGATAACACGATACAACCATTTGTTACTATAGGTAATAACGTTACGCTATGGAGTGGTAATCATATAGGTCATCACTCTACTATAAAAGATCACTGTTTTATTGCTTCACACGTAGTTGTTTCTGGTGGTGTGGAGATTGGAGAACAATGCTTTATTGGCGTAAATGCAACGTTACGTGATCACATCACGATCGGTGATCGATGTGTAATTGGTGCAGGCGCATTGTTATTAGCTGATGCCGAACCAGATGGGCTTTACATCGGGACAGCAAGTAACCGTTCACTTATGCCGAGCACGAAGCTAAAAAAAATATGAAAAGACGGTGGCAAAAAATCGGCTTACTTTATTGTCCTTTTGGTGCTAATAGACATCCTAAGCTTTTATCACATGCTGCAAATCCTTTAGCAGTTTTTATTGAAAAAGACGTTTATCGTATTTTTTTTAGCGGTAGAGATGCTGACAACAGATCTTCAGTCGGTGCTGTTGATATTGATATTGTGAGTCGAAAAGTTATTCAGGAGCACAGGAATCCATTTTTTGAGCATGGATCAGAAGGAAGCTTCTATCGCGATGGGATAAGCATTGGCAATTGTTATGAAGCGAACGGCGTACAGTATATGCTTTTTATGGGATGGCAAAATCCTAAAGATGGACATTGGCGGGGCGATATAGGCCGACTTATTGTGCACTCTGATCTCAGCTTAGAGCTAGATTCCGAATATCCTTTCATGACTTCTGACAATGTTGATCCTATAAGCCTTTCTTATCCATGGGTGAAAAAGCAAGACGAGAAAAGCTACAGTATGTGGTACGGCTCAACGATAACGTGGGATGCAGGCAATGGAGAAATGTTACATGTTATCCAATATGCTTCCTCTGTGGACGGACATACTTGGAATCGTGAAGGCTTAGCTGTTCCTTATGAGCTGGGAAGAGCGCAAGCATTTTCAAGACCTACGGTGCTGGGAAATATAGAAATAGGCTATGAAATGTGGTTTTCTTACCGTAGTGGTATAGGAGCAAAATATCGCATTGGATACGCGGTTTGTAAGGATGGAGAAAAATGGAATTTGGCATTGGATGCGGTAGGCATTGATGTTTCCGCTGATGGATGGGACTCTGAAATGATTGAATATCCTTTTGTGTTTGATCATAAAGGCGAACGATACATGCTCTATAACGGAAATGGGTATGGTAAAACGGGATTTGGTTTGGCTCTGTTAGTATATGGATGATATATTTATTTTTGCTAAAAAACAAAACTCCGTTAAACAATTATTTCACTATGGTCTGGTGGGAATAGTAAGCAACTTTGCGGGCTATATAATTTATTTGTTAATAACTTATTTTGGGGCTTCGCCGAAGATAACTATGACTATTTTGTATATAGTGGGCGCTGGCATGGGTTTTGTTGGAAATCGTAAATTAACATTTAAATATACAGGTGATTTGTTAGAAACAGGATTTCGCTACTCTGTTGTACACTGCTTTGGATATCTTATTAATCTTGCAATGCTTATCATAATGGTTGATAAACTTGGATATGCTCATCAATGGGTTCAGGCAATTGCAATTTTTGTTGTAGCTATTTTGCTTTTTCTTGGCTTTAAGTTTTTTGTTTTTCCTGACTTAAATATTTTAAATAAGGAAAGGAAATGAAGCGTTGTCTCGCTTGTAATGAGCATTACGCCATGCCCATGGTTGCTTGTCCAAGTTGCAAATTTAAGCCGATTCTTATGAATGGTTTTCATGCTTATGCTCCTGATTCGGCCCATGCCGGAGGTGGATTTAAATCAAGTTATTTTTCAGAATTGGCCCGGTTAGAAGAAGCTAATTTTTGGTTTCAAGCTAGAAATAGATTAATTCTTTGGGGGCTCGAAAAGTATTGCAAAAATTTCAAATCTTTTCTTGAAATTGGATGTGGTACTGGATATGTTTTATCTGGAATATCCAAACAATTTCCCCACTCAACAATCTCAGGAAGCGAAATTTTTATAGATGGCCTTGCGTTTGCAGCGGCGAGATTACCATCTGTCAATTTTATGCAGATGGATGCAAGAAATATTCCTTTTGAAGAAGAATTTGATGTTATTGGAGCTTTCGATGTTCTGGAGCACATTGAAGAGGATGAACGCACTTTAGCGCAAGTGCATACGGCATTGCGGCCTGAAGGTTATATGTTGCTGACGGTACCGCAACATGCATGGCTGTGGAGCCCTGTCGACGAATATGCGTGCCATGTGCGGCGTTATTCTGCGTTAGATATACACGCTAAAATAACGGCAGCAGGATTCCATATTATAAGAAGCACATCATTCGTAACTTCCTTGCTACCTGCCATGTTGGTTTCTAGAATTGTGCAGAAAAGGGCGTCTAAAGAAAAGTTTGACGCAACTTCTGAATTAAAAATTTCTCATTGGTTAAATTCATTATTTTTTAGAATGCTGAGCTTGGAATTGGCATTAATCAAAAAAGGATTTAATTTTCCGATAGGTGGCTCTAGATTGGTCGTTGCAAAGAAAATTTAACTGTTTTTTCTTTAAAGTCAAACATGTTATGTTTTTTGCTGGTTATTTTTTAAGACCTGTAGTGGTCTAATAAATTCAGTGCTACTGATAGGGTAAAATTGCCTCAATCATTGAGGCATGCAAATCTCATGAGTTGAAGGCATTTTATTGAAGAATTTAATTTGGAATGCGCGCATTTCAAAGTCATAGCAAAGCATTTTTTAAAGGTCAATATATTTTATGAAAAACACGGATGGAAGATTTTTCTGGGTTGATTGCCTGCGTGTTGGAGCCATATTCGGCGTAATAGTTATACATATAGTCTGTCAATGTTTGTATGTGTACACCGAAAACATGAGGAATATTTGGTGGTCGGGGCACTTAATGAATTCATTTGCTCAGGTTTCAGTGCCTATTTTTTTTATGGTTAGTGGGTATTTGGCGTTACTTGATCATGAGTCTGATGTGTTTTCTGATATTCCGAGGAAGCTAAAAAAAATCATTGTGCCTTTAATAGGCTGGTCTTTGATGTACATAGTATTTTCAGGATATCTAGGCAATGAAAAACCGCTGTCGATCATCGGTTTTTTTAGTATAGCTTGGACTCCTAGCTATTTTCATTTGTGGTTTATCTATTTTTTGATTGGGTTGTATTTAGTGACACCCTTTCTTCGAGTGCTAGTCAGGTTTTCGGATGATAAGGTTGTTATCTATTTTTTGGTGTTATGGTTCTTATTTTCGTCGATTGGAATGCTGGTTAAGCACTATTTTAATGTAAGTGTAATGGGTGTCCCTGGAATGGTCATTGGCTATGTTGGTTATTATATGCTTGGCCACTTGCTCGGCTCAAAAAAAATTGAACTCCGTAACCCACAAGCAGTTTTTTTATTGGTGGTAGGTTATTTGATAACGGTGATTGGAACAGCGGTGGAGAGTATGCCTTCTAGACAATTGGTGCCGGCATATTACGATAACTTTTCCCCCGGCATTGTTTTTATGGCTATTGGCATGTTTGTTTTGGCCATACTTATAAAAAATGTAGAAAATAAAAAAATAACTCGTTTTGTAAATTCCGCAGCACAGTGTAGTTTTGGAATTTATTTTATTCATTTGTTTTTAGTTATGATTGTTGATGGGTATACAGCGGGCATGGAACATTCTTTTAGTGGGCATTTTGCCGTTTTTGTTTTTTTATGTCGCGCGGTCGGAGTTTTTCTGCTTTCTTGGTTTTTTATTTATATCTTAAGATTGTCATATTTGAAGAGTTTGTTGGCTCCCTGATTAAGTATTAAGTGGCCCGTATTATTTAAATGTAATGCGGGCTCGTTTGATGTTTTCCGGTTATTTGGCGACTGTTGCCATGTCGGTTTTCTGTCATATGGTAGGCTTGGTTGTATGTAAAAATGCAGCCTGTTACCGATTGCTGAATGGCTGAAGCCGCATAACTTTGCGGCGCGGATGAGTGACAAAGGTAACTGTTGGGGCTATGCTGGCGTAGAAGTTTTTTTGGGTTGCTTAAGCGCAAATGTATCCATCGAAAAGTATATAAAACCCGTGCGAAGGCAAAGTGCGATATATATAATTATAATGAGCTATTTTATAATTCCACTACGCGGCATAGTAACTACACTGACTTATCACCGATGGAATTTGAAAAGGATTATTTTTTGAAACAGCAGAGTGCCTAGAGATTCAGGAGCGATCCAGAGTAAAATAACGCTTTCCCATTTGAAGCAATTTGGCTTATGTTAGCAAATCCTTCTTCGAATATGTCTTATCGCCTTTATAGTCTAGGAGTATTTACGTTAGCTCCTTTTTCCATGGCTTCTTGGCTTCTCAGATCAAAAGATAGGGCAACGTGAGGCAATTTAGCAATTAAAAGAAACGGCACCTATTACGGGCTTCCGAACACTATTTTGAATATCTAAAAATATATTGTGTAAAACATTTTCAAGCAAGTTAAAAGATCTACGTCCTGTTTCTACTATTTGTTCGGAGATGCATAATGTGAATTACAGGCAATGTGATTTTGACCAAAATGCATTAATACTTTTTAAATTATTTTGTTATTTAATAATGTTTGTTTGGACATAGAATGTTTGTTTGGACATAGCTTGTGTGAGCGTGGATTTAATTCACATCGATTTTTTTGCAATAATTAATTTCTAGGAAAGCACGTGCTGTTTAATTCATACATATTCATATTCTGTTATTTACCAATTGTATTAGTTGGATACTTTGGTTCAGCTCGTTACTGGGGACAAACGGCAGCTCTTTTATGGTTAGTAGCTATGTCGCTGATATTTTATGCTTGGTGGAATCCAATATATAGTCTTTTGATCATTGGCTCCATGAGCATTAATTACAAATTGAGCCAGATACTCCATAAGTCTTATATAAAGAAGATTTATCTTATCATTGGTATCACGCTCAATTTAGCATTGATAGGTTATTTTAAATATACGAATTTCATGATTGAGCAATTCAACCAAGTATATGGCACTGATTTTTTTATCAAAGATATAATGTTGCCATTGGCAATATCTTTTTTTACATTTCAGCAGATAGCTTATCTTGTAGATGCGTATCATGGCCAAACTAAAGAATATAATTTTTTGCACTATTGCTTGTTTGTTTTATTTTTCCCCCAGTTAATTGCTGGACCGATTGTTCATCATAAAGAATTATTGCCGCAATTTTTTAATAGTGCTGTATACAAATGGAGTTCAGAGCATTTTTCGATTGGGTTGACAATATTTGTTATAGGGTTATTTAAAAAAGTAGTGCTGGCAGATGGGGTGTCTGTTTATGCTACCCCTATATTTGAAGCCGCAGAAAGCGGAGTTGTTTTAACACTATATGAGGCATGGGCGGGTGCTTTAGCTTATACGTTACAACTTTATTTTGATTTTTCTGGGTATTCAGATATGGCCGTTGGATTGGCTCGAATGTTTGGTGTTTTGTTGCCTATTAATTTTCTATCGCCTTACAAAGCTAGCAGTATTATAGATTTTTGGCATCGCTGGCATATTACTTTATCTAGATATCTGCGCGACTACTTGTATTTTCCTCTTGGCGGTAATCGTCGCGGGGTGGTGAGACGTTATTTTAATTTATTTATAACAATGTTATTAGGAGGGTTGTGGCACGGAGCCGGGTTAACCTTTTTAATCTGGGGTATGCTTCACGGTTTTTATTTAATCATAAACCATTTATGGCGCTCTTTGAAACAGACGTTCAATGTTACCCTTCATTTAAGTTGGTTGAGTGGCGCTCTGACTTTTCTCTGTGTGGTTATTGGATGGGTTTTCTTTAGAGCAGAGTCATGGAGTGTTGCGCTTTCAATATTAAAATCTATGATTGGCATGAATGGTATAGTGTTATCGAATAAGATTATAACCGCTAGCCATATTCCGCTTCATGTTTTTAATGCAATGGGCGTGCAGGCAGGAGATTTTTTCGCCAATGAAATAATTTCCGGAAAACTTGCGGCGAAATGGATTCTTGTATTATTAGTATTAGTTTGGTGTTTCCCTAATGTATATGAATTCATGAGAAATCAAAAACCAGCTCTAGATTTTGAGGGAAAAGGAAGCCGTTTTGTTTGGCAGCCATCTTCCAAATATGCATATTTTATTATGATTTTATTTGTGTGGGCAATTTTTGGACTCTCCAAAGAGACTGAGTTTCTGTACTTTAATTTTTGATATATATGAGCCATAAAAAATATCTTATTTCATTTTTTTTGGGTGTGCTGATTTTATATTCAGTCAAGCACTTGATGTTTTATATCGTAGATCCTTTGCAGATATTTCATCCGCCGTGGGTGCGAGGTGAATATTTTATTCGCGACTTGCGAGTGCAGGCCGCAGGTATTATAAGGCATGCCGAATTTGATTCTATTATTATTGGTACAAGCCACGCTGCCAACTTTTATCCCAAAGATGCTGAAAAGTTATGGGGTGGGCGGTTTGTAAATTTAGCCGCCGATGCTTCTTTTTTGTCAGAGCGTGCTTTGATTTTGGATTTTTTATTTAAGCATAAAAAAATTAACAACGTTATTATTTCAATGGATGGTTATGCGAAAATAGATGAGTATTCTGCCAGTTATCCAGTAGGTAGTTATCGATATTTGTATAATGATTATGCGTTTGATGATATTAAGGTTTACGGCGGCAATAAATATTTGTCATACCTAACCTGTGATAGCAAGGTTTTCCCTTCTTTAAAAGAACATGATGTTTGTCTGCAATTAAAGCCCTTAGATACTTTGGCGGAGTGGGCAAGTGACAAAAGCCATAGCGAACGGTTTGGCGGCATAAATAATTGGTTTTCAGCTAAAAATAATTGGCAAATTCAAGAGGCCTTTAAAACTATTGTTGAGAATGCAGATCGCGTACAAACATCAGGTGTTCCACAAATAAATGAAACCGAGTTAGCTCGACAGGAGCTGGAGGATCAAGCTTGTTTTGATCAATATGTTATGCGATTTATTAAAGAACACCCTGGTGTACAGTTTTATTTGTACTATCCGCCGTATTCTCGTTTAAATTATGCTATGTGGGCTCAAACAAACCCGACTTACTATGCGCGTTATTTGGCTCAATTACGGTACGCTGTTAAAAAAACGAGCGGGCATAAGAACGTTTCTGTGTATGGTTTTGATGAGCTCGATTTTTTAGATGATATTGCAAATTATAAAGATACGATTCATTACCGTCCCCAGCTTAATGTAGCTATGCTCGAATGGATGCATGGCTATAAGCATAGATTAAATGATAGAAATATAGATGATTATATTAAGTATATTAACTATAAGGCCAAGGCTTATAATTTTATTTTTATTGGCAATGAGATAAAAACCTATTTAAATAGAACAAATGAAAAATAAAATATTTTATCGGTAAGTTGGTAGTGCGCTTAGATTTATAATGATGCAATTTTAATATGATGTTTGTTCGTGACAATATTGCATTGGTTCATATTTCAAAGTTCTGTGTCACGCGGGGACCATGCTAAATAAATTCTTTTAGCGGTGTTCATTATATTTTTTGGCTCGATAATTGTTGAGGTTATTTTTTAAAAAATTCATGGTGCATACTTAGTTTGGAGTTAATTAAAGAAGGAATATATTTTTCAATTGCTCCTAATCGGTAAGCGGCATACTTTAAAATATTTCGAATGACAGCCGCAAGTAGAAGCATTGAGCGGGCTCGTAATAAAAATCCACATTCTGAAATGATAAATTTTTTACCTTCTCCTTCTGATTTTCCGAAAGCATTCGTTATCCATTTTTCGCGGCTATGAAAAACGCCAATATCAAAATAACGTTTGAATTCCTGAATAAGACTGTAGTCGTGTGAATGTGTTGCTAAGGCGTCCGCGACATAAGCAATGCTGTGGCCATTGAGTAGTAGTTTTGCAGTTGCATACATGTCTTCGCCCAGAATCACGTCATTAGGAAATCCGCCAATGCTGTTTAGTGCTTGTTTGCGATACGCGGCAAAAGAATTGGACATGAAAGCATCTTTAATACTGCTTTTTTCTTTGGAGGTATACGTTTTTATATGTGAATGCGGTGGATAGTTAAACAAGCGATGGTGTGCTTCTATAGGACCTGCTTGAGGGCGTGGTAATTGTCTGCCGTAAGCGGCGGCGATTTTGGGATTTTCAAAGACTTTGAGCAAATTCTCTAATGAAAATTCATTTGTCAGATAAGCATCTTGGGTCATGTAGACCAGGATATCGCTATTAGTGTGTTCGATAGCACGATTCCGCGTGGCACCATGATTAAAATCTTTTTGGTCTATGACGACAATGTGAGTGGTAAATTGTTGAGCAAGCAATACAGTTTTGTCGGCAGAAGAAGAATCAATGATTACAATTTTGTCGGGCTGTATGGTTTGCTGCTGAATGCTAGAGAGTAATTGTGTGATACAGGATTCGCCGTTAAACGTGGGGACAATCAGGCTAAAAGTTGGAGCGGGCTTCATGGGATGCATTGGATCCGTAAGGTGAGTTTTTAAGTGCCGCTTTCTTAATAGGGCGGTGGTATTAAAACACAAACGAGTGGGTGAGGTTAAATAGGCGTTGAGCTCGCGTTAATTCAGCGGTGGCGGTGTCTACGAACAGGGCTGTGAATTGTTTATTGATTATTTGTATCGATCACGGTTTAACAACGCTTTGTCACTGATGTCCAAAGGGGTTTTGGATCATCGGGCAGTAGCTTTAAAAACCATATATCTTGCTGAATTTCAAAGCCTTTTTTACAACAAGGCTACTATTTACAAGGTGATTTGTTACTATAAGCGCCTTGTCGCCCCCCTGCTGTAAAGGCGCGGTAACCCAATTAGCTGGAGTCGTTTTTGAGTCTGCGCGATCATTCTGCGGTTTTGACTTATGGCATGCGTGTCCTGGACCCGCTGATGCTGGTTTTGGCTGCGTGGCTGGCCTATACGCTGTATTTGGGTGATTCAGGTTTCGAATTCGCAAGCTATCGCCCCGCGGTTTTGCTGGTGGTCTTATTGGCAGTCATTATTTTCCCACCGGCCGGGATGTATCGGACGTGGCGTGGCAGCCAAATGTTGGCTGAGCTGCGTATAGTTACTTGTGCCTGGGGCGCGGTTTTATTGGGGGCGATGGTCTTGGCGGTGGTGACTAAAACTAACGCCGAATATTCTCGTGTCTGGTTTGGTCTTTGGGGCATTACGGCTTGGTTTAGTTTGATATTTTATCGTTTGGGTTTGCGTTTATTGTTATTTATGGCGCGCGGTTTAGGCTGGTATCAGCGCCGGATTGTGGTTATCGGCTCGGGTGAAAGTGTGCAGGTGGTGATCGACAATTTAATGCAAGCGCCATGGGCAGGTTACCGTATTGAAGCGGTGTTTGGCGGCGATGATTTATTAGAATCGATTGCACATTGGCAAATTAATCAAATTGGTGGTTACGAAGGCGTGCCCGCTTTTTTAGAACAGCACAGTGTTGATGTGGATCAAGTATGGATTGCATTATCGCTCAGTGAAGAAGAACGTTTGAAAAAAGTGCTGCATGATTTACGTCATTGCACCGCCGACATTCGTTATGTGCCGGATATTTTTGGTTTTAAATTATTGAATCATTCAGTCAGTGAAGTTGCTGGCATGCCGGTGTTGAATTTGTCAGTAACACCGATGGATGGTGTGAATCGATTGGTTAAAGCAATAGAAGATCGTCTCTTAGCGGCGACGATATTATTAATTATTGCGCCTTTGATGATGGCTTTAGCCCTCCTAGTAAAATGCAGTTCTCCTGGCCCCATTTTTTATCGTCAAGAACGTATGGGTTGGAATGGTAAAACTTTTTATATGTTGAAATTTCGCTCTATGCCGATTGATGCCGAACAAAACAGTGGTGCTGTCTGGGCAAAATCCGGGGATCAACGTGCAACACCGTTAGGTCATTTTTTGCGTCGTACGAGTTTGGATGAATTACCACAATTTATTAATGTGTTGAAAGGCGATATGTCAATTGTGGGTCCACGTCCAGAGCGCCCCATTTTTGTTGATCAATTTAAAGAAGAAATTCCTGACTATATGAAAAAACATTTAGTCAAAGCGGGCATTACTGGCTGGGCGCAAATTAATGGTTGGCGCGGCAATACCGACTTACAAAAACGCATCGAATGTGATTTGTATTACATTGAGAATTGGTCGCTGTGGTTTGATATTAAAATCATTGTTATGACCATCTTCCGAGGTTTCGTCCATAAAAACGCCTATTAAATTCTCAGGTGTTTCCATGATCTTTTTTCTGTAACGATTAGATAAATTATGACACGTAAAGTTTATATTAAAACCTATGGTTGCCAAATGAACGAGTATGATTCAGCGAAAATGCTGGATGTGCTCAATCATTCGCATCAAATGGAAGTTACGCAAGATCCAGCGGAAGCCGATGTGTTATTGATGAACACTTGCTCCATTCGCGAAAAAGCCCAAGAAAAAGTATTTTCAGATTTGGGGCGTTGGCGCGAACTCAAAGAAAAAAATCCTAATATCGTAATCGGTGTAGGCGGTTGTGTTGCAAGTCAAGAAGGTGCGTCATTGCGTCATCGTGCGCCGTATGTTGACATGGTATTTGGCCCGCAAACTTTGCATCGCTTGCCGCAAATGTATGATTCAATAAAATTAAAAAATATTCCGGTGGTAGATGTCTCATTTCCCGAAATAGAAAAATTTGATTATTTGCCAGCGCCGCGCGTCGAAGGGCCTAGTGCTTTTGTATCTATCATGGAAGGTTGCAGTAAGTACTGTACGTTTTGTGTAGTGCCTTACACCCGCGGCGAAGAAGTCAGTCGACCTTTAGACGACGTAATTGCGGAAATTGCGCAACTAACTGAACACGGTGTGCGCGAAGTAAATTTATTAGGTCAAAATGCAAATGGTTATCGTGGACGTATGCATGATAATGAAATATGCAGCTTCGCTTTATTATTGCATTATGTTGCAGCTATTCCGGGCATTGCACGGATTCGTTATACAACCTCGCATCCGATTGAATTCACCGATGATTTAATTCAAGCCTATGCGGAAATTCCGCAACTAGTAAATCATGTGCATCTACCAGTACAAAGTGGCTCTGATCGTATTTTAATGGCCATGAAACGGGGCCATACCGCATTAGAATATAAAGCCACCATCCGTAAATTACGTAAGATTCGCCCTGGTATTAGTTTGTCTTCCGATTTTATTATCGGTTTTCCGGGTGAAACGGAAATGGATTTTATGGCAACCATGAAATTAATTGAAGATTTAAATTACGATTTTTCTTACAGCTTTATATATAGTGCGCGTCCGGGTACGCCAGCTGCCAACTTGCCGGATGATGTGCCGTTCGAAGAAAAACGCGAACGCTTAGCGCGCCTGCAAGCGTTAATCACCGCACAAACCAACGCGATTAGTAATGCCATGATTGGGACAGTAGAAACTATTTTAGTAGAGCGACCATCGCGTAAAGATGCGACAGAGTTTGCGGGTCGCACGGAAAATAATCGCGTCGTTAATTTCGCCGGCGATAGCAGTATGATCGGACAGTTTGTGGACGTGGAAATCACTCGCGCCTTAACAAACTCGCTGCGCGGTCGTTATGTGGGATTGGCGCAAGCACCTACCACCAGTGTTATTCAGCAGCGCGTAAGCGCATAATTTTTAATTGGTAACGGATATAAAAAGCACTTGAACGCTAAATTAGATTCTTTAGATCTTATTCTTAAACCCGAAGACAATGTTCGTTTGGCAAATCTTTGTGGTCAATTTGATCAGCATTTGCGACAAATTGAACAACGGATGGGTATTCAAATTAATAATAAAGGTCACCGATTTAAATTAACGGGACCCACAGTAGACATTGGTTCTGCCCGTGAATTATTAAAAACACTCTACCGCATCAGTGAAGACGAAACGATTACGCCAGCGAATATTCATTTGCATTTGCATAATACGGGACAAGCATCATCAATGCCTAATGCCAGCGGTGACAGTGTTGCCATTCGATCGCGACGCGGTTCCATTGAAGTACGTGGCGAGCATCAATTGGAATATGTGCGCGCTATTCAAACTAGCGATTTAACATTTGGAATTGGTCCTGCTGGCACCGGCAAAACATATTTAGCGGTCGCATGTGGCGTGGAAGCTTTAGAACAAGAACGAGTGCGTCGTTTAGTATTAGTACGTCCTGCGGTTGAGGCAGGTGAACACTTGGGTTTTTTGCCAGGCGATTTAGCGCAAAAAATTGATCCTTATTTGCGGCCTATGTACGACGCGTTATATGAAATGTTAGGGTTTGAACGTGTTGCGCGTTTGGTAGAAAAAAATGTTATCGAAATTGCACCGCTGGCGTATATGCGCGGCCGTACGTTAAATGATGCTTTTATTATTTTGGATGAAGCGCAAAATACGACGGTCGAACAAATGAAAATGTTTTTAACGCGGATTGGTTTTGGCTCCACTGCCGTTGTAACCGGTGATATTACTCAAATTGATTTACCTATTTCGCGAATGTCGGGTTTAAAACAAGCGATTGAAATTTTGCGCGATGAAAAACAAGTTAGTTTTGTATTTTTTAATAGCAAAGATGTAGTGCGACATCCCTTAGTTCAGCGAATTGTGGATGCGTATGAACGTTTTGAAGAACAAAAAAAGCCGAATAAAAAATCTAAAAATGAATAAGGCATCATCAGTGTTACAGGTTGATGTCGAAATCGTCTCCATAGCCAAAGATATTCCAGATGCGACACTGTTAACCGCATGGGCGCAAGCAGCTTATCAAGACACCGTGATCGCGGATGTGGCCATTCGTATAGTGGATGAAATAGAAGCGGCAGCTATTAATGAGCAATATCGTCACAAAGCGTATGCGCCTAATGTTTTGTCTTTTCCTATGCAAATTCCATCCGACCTAGAGTTAGAATCGCGCCCTTTGGGCGATGTCGTTATTTGCGCGCCCGTGGTGCAGCGCGAAGCGCTGGAACAAAAAAAAGCACTAACCGCGCATTGGGCGCATATGGTGGTGCATGGTTTGTTGCATTTACAAGGTTATGATCATGAAGAAGCCACTGACGCTGACGAAATGGAAAATTTAGAATGTCAGGTCTTAGCGGCGTGCGGTTTTGCTAATCCCTACGTGGAAACGGAATAGCGCAGGCAAATTTATTTGCAATATGACAGGAATGTTTCACTGAATGATGCTTGCATGCGACGCAGTGACACGGCAAAATTAACCCACAAAAGTATGTATAAGAGTGTGCTGTAACCAGCATTTTGATACCCCTCATGAATGAAATACCCCCGAGTAATAACCTCGCAGCTCCTGTTATTGTTAAGCTAAAACCTCCCGCACGTAGCTGGTTAGTCCGGCTCGGCCAAGTGATGGGTGTTGAACCCCAAGATAAAGAAGAATTGCTCGATATTTTGCGCGCCGCCGCGCAACGCGAAGTATTGGATGGTTATACGCTGGCGATGTTGGAAGGCGTCTTCGAAGTCACTGACGAGCAAGTGCGCGATATCATGATTCCGCGCTCACAAATGACGGTGGTGGATCACGATGCTAATTTGCATGCACTATTGGGCATTGTCACTCCCTCAGGCCATTCCCGTTTCCCCGTGATTGGCGATAGCAAAGATGAAGTTGAAGGCATTTTGTTAGCTAAAGATTTATTGGCGTATGTTGGTCGTGAAAGTGAATTTGAATTGCGTGACGTAATGCGTCCGGCGATTTTTGTGCCGGAAAGTAAACGCTTAATCAGTTTGTTAAAAGAATTTCGCAGTAGTCGTAATCATATGGCCATTGTGATTGATGAGTATGGTGGTGTATCGGGTTTGATTACCATTGAAGACGTCATCGAAACCATTGTGGGTGATATTGATGATGAGCATGATACTGAAGAAGATTTAAATATTCGTAAACTGGCGGAACATCGTTACGTTGTGAACGCCTTAACTGAGCTTTATGAATTTAATGAATTCTTCAAAACAGAATTTGATGAAGATGAATGGGACACCATTGGCGGTTGGGTCACGAATTTATTTGGCCATTTGCCAAAACGTGGTGAATATATTGATAACGCCGCGATGCGATTTAAAGTTTTAAGCGCAGATTCACGGCGTTTGCATAGACTGGAAGTCCGTTTGTTGTCGTCAGCAAACGTGAATCCTGAATAAAATTAAAAATAGTTAACTACTTTTTGTTGGGTTCTTATCTGTGTTGAAATTTTTGAAAATAATTATTTTTTCGCTGTTATCGGTGCGGCGCTTGTGCCTAATTTTTTTAGGCGCGCTTATGCCATTATGTTTTGCGCCTTTTGGTGCATGGTGGTTAGCACCGTTGCTGTTAGCTGCGTGGTGGTTATGGAGCATGGGCAATCTTCCGCGCACCGCGGCGGCTGATGGATTTTGTTTTGGCCTCGGCATGTTTGGCGTAGGCATTAGTTGGGTTTACAACAGCTTGCATGATTTTGGTGATGCGCATCCATTCGTTGCCGGTTTTATCACGGTTGCGTTAATTTTAACCATGGCGGCTTATTTTGCTGCATTTTCTGCGCTCGCTGCGTACTTACGTAAACGTATTTACGATGCACGTTTATATTGGTTAGTGGCTATTCCAGTATTGTGGTTATTGACTGAATGGTTACGTAGTTATGTCTTAACGGGTTTCCCGTGGTTATTGATGGGTTATGGCCAAGCGGAATCACCGTTGGGTGCATTCTTGCCGGTGATTGGTGTGTTTGGTTGTGGTGCGTTAGTGGCTTTATGTGCAGCGAGCATTGCATTATGGGTTAGCACACCAAATTATTGGTCGGCTGCGTTGATTAGTTTAGGTGGTTTGTTACTCCTAACGTTTGCGTTACAAGATGTGCAATGGACGCAATTACAAAATAGCACTAAGCGAGTGGCGTTAGTGCAAGGTAATTTAGGACAAGAAATTAAATTAGGTGCTCAAGGTTTACCGATCAGTCAACAGCGTTACGCTGAGTTAAGTGCAACAGTCGGCGACGTAGATATATTATTATGGCCAGAAACCGCATTGCCTGCATTTCAGGAAACCGTTCAACCTTATTTGCAAACCATTCAAACGAATTTACATACCTTGCCGCGACACGGACATTTATTAACCGGCATCTTTTTTTATGAGCGCAGTACCGGTGTGTACTACAACAGTTTGTTAGTTGTTGATACGAAGCAGGCTTATCACAAACAACGTTTAGTGCCGTTTGGAGAATACATGCCGTTGCGCGGTTTATTAGCTTTTATGAATCGCTTTGTGCAAATTCCGATGTCAGATATTGATAATGGGCCCGCACAACAATCACCCTTGTTAGTAGGTGATGTCGATGTGGGTGTAACGATTTGTTATGAATCAGCTTACGATGAAGTTTACCGCGAACAATTACCTAAAGCGGATTTTCTGGTGAACGTGAGTAATGATGCATGGTTTGGTGATTCGTTAGCGCCTTATCAACATTTACAAATTGCACAAACTCGTGCGCGTGAAAGTGGTCGTTATTTATTGCGTGCTACTAACACGGGCATTACCGCGATGATTACGCCGCAAGGCGCAGTGACTTCACGCTTGGCATCTTTTCAAGCCGGCGTGTTAATTGTAGATGTGCCTTTATTAATGGGTGCCACGCCTTATGTGCGTTTAGGTCACTACTTGTTATTATTTTGCGTAATAGCCGCATTGGTGGGTGGTTTTTATTATCAGCGGTTTTGCGGGCGTGCGGCTAAGCAGTAGAATAGCGCAGCAGCATTCAGTCAAACTCGTCAATAAAAGTAGGTCAGTGCCTTGAACATCACTCCGATCATCGAAGTATTAGACACTACCCCTGCACTTTGGCCTTTAGCGCGAACGGCTGCGCCAGTTTCCCTTTCGGTATCATTAGCGTCTAGTTTGTTATCGCAAGATCAGCACGTTGTACCGTTGCGGCGTTTATTAGACGTCATCATGAGTATTGCACCGGATAGTCGACCGTTAGTGGTAGTGCGTGATACGTGGTTGGATCATGCGCGCGGCGCTTTACAAGGTGTGCCAGTGCGTTGGATTGCGGTGCCCGAAGCGACGGATGCATTAGCGGCTAAAGCCAGCGCGGCATTAGAAGCTGCTGTTTATGATACTGATTCCGTGTTGTGGTTTGTGCCCGGTGATTTGCAGATACAAAACCCCGCCGACTTTGAAATGATTATTAGTGAAGCTTTATTGCCCGCGCGCGATGGTTATGTCGGTGCCTTTGGTGAGTGTCCCGTGTTGCCGGTAAGCGGTAAAACCACGTGGTGGTTAGATACGCAAGGCATTTTGCGCGCGCGTGCAGGTCGTGGTAACGCAGAGGCAATTACTGCGCACGCTATTGATATGTGCATGTTAAATAGTAAAACCTGTTTACAACGTTTTAATACTCACGCTGCTTGGTTTGATGCGTGCAAACAGGTTTATGCGCAAGCAAAACGCAAAGACAATATTTTACGTTTAACGAAGTTGCCGGAGTTACCGGAAAAAAATCTGAGCCTATTAGATTTATTACTTGATACGGAAGGACACACCTGGTGGTTAGCGTTAAATCACAGTGCGGTGCGGTGTCAAAATTGGCAAGATGTGATTGATACTCGCGTGCCTGATAAACATAACAATTTAGTATTAGGCGATGTGGTCACGCAAGATTGTCAAAATTTAGTCGCGTTATCAGCGAATCGAAAATTAGCCTTATTAGGTGTGCGTAATCACATCGTAGTAGAAACAGCGGATTCTGTGTTAATCGCAGATCGTTCGCGCATTAAAGATATTAGTGAATTAGTAGCCCGTATGCAGCGTGCGCAGGGCAGCGAAACCCAGCGCGCGATCCATGAGTTCCATGCGTGGGGTGATACGGCAGTATTGGCGCGCGATGCAAATTTAATTGTACAACGTCATCGTTTAGCACCGGGCCAAACATGGGAGGCCCGGTGGCATCATCATCGTTATGTATCATGGTTGATTTTACACGGCACGGCGCGAATTCAATTGGCGGAAGGTTCGCAACTTTTAACCGAACATCAAAGTTTACAAATTCCGATGGGCAAAGAATATCGCTTGCATAATCCCGGCGCGATTACTTTAGAAATACTTGAAATACAAACAGGTCCTTATTTGGGCGAAGACGATATTCTTACTGATTCACCGCCAGCGGAGTTCTAATTTTTTCATGCAAGAACAATATGATCATAAGTTAATCGAACTCGCAGCCCAAATATTTTGGGATCAGCAGCAAAGTTTTGTGGTTGATATCACTACTAAAGAAAATACTTTTTATTGTTTATCCATGTTTCCTTATCCCAGTGGCCGTTTGCACATGGGGCATGTGCGTAATTACACTATTGGTGATGTGATTTCACGTTATCAACGGATGCGGGGTAAAACCGTCTTTCAGCCAATGGGTTGGGATGCGTTTGGTTTGCCAGCAGAAAATGCCGCGCTTAAAAATAATGTAGCGCCCGCGCAATGGACTTACGAAAACATGGCGTACATGCGTACGCAATTAAAACAATTAGGTTTTGCCTATGACTGGAGCCGTGAAATAGCCACTTGTCGACCTGAGTATTATAAATGGGAACAGTGGATGTTCATTCAGTTGTATAAAAAAGGCTTGGCGTATAAAAAAACTGCGACAGTGAATTGGGATCCAGTTGATCAAACAGTATTAGCAAATGAGCAAGTCATCGACGGTAAAGGTTGGCGTTCGGGCGCACCCGTTGAGCGACGTGAAATTCCTCAATGGTTTTTGCGCATCACTGATTACGCGGAAGATTTGTTGAATGATTTAGAAACATTAGATGAATGGCCAGACGCCGTAAAAACCATGCAGCGTAATTGGATAGGCCGTTCGGAAGGTGTGGAATTACAATTCGTAGTTAATGATTTTGCTGAACTGTTAACAGTCTATACCACGCGCCCAGATACTTTAATGGGTGTGACCTATGTTGCAGTAGCAGCGGAACATGCTTTAGCAAAACAAGCGGCGCTGAATAATTCGGCGATTGCGACTTTTATAAAAAATTGCAAACAAACTAAACTTGCTGAAGCCGAAATGGCGACGATGCAAAAGTTAGGCATCGATACTGGCTATCGTGCCACGCATCCTATTACCGGCGCGAGTGTGCCAATTTGGATTGCGAATTTTGTGTTAATTGAATACGGCGCCGGCGCGGTGATGTCAGTGCCTGCACATGATCAGCGAGATTGGGAATTTGCGCAGCAATATCAATTGCCCATACAACAAGTTATTTATCCCCTCGACGATTCAAGCGTTGATTTAACCAAGGCTGCTTATACTGAAAAAGGCCTATTAAAAAATTCCGGTGAATTTTCTGACCTAACTTCGCAACAAGCATTTAAAGCCATTGCTAGTTATTTGCAGGCGCAGCAAAAAGGCCAAATTAAAATTAATTATCGCTTACGTGACTGGGGCGTTTCGCGTCAACGTTATTGGGGCGCGCCGATTCCGATGATTCATTGCCAGCAATGTGGTGATGTGCCTGTACCAGAAAATCAACTACCGGTTATTTTGCCAGAAGACGTGCAGTTTGAAGGTGTTGCATCGCCCATTAAAATCATGCCATCGTTTTATGAAACGACGTGCCCGCTGTGTAATGGCCCTGCTAAACGTGAAACCGATACTTTTGATACTTTCATGGAATCATCTTGGTATTACGCACGTTATACCGCGCGTAATAATAATGATGCGATGTTAGATAAAAATGCCGATCATTGGTTGCCCGTAGATCAATACATTGGTGGGATTGAACATGCCATTTTGCATTTATTGTATGCGCGTTTTTATCACAAGCTATTACGAGACGCGGGTTTGGTAACATCGAAAGAACCGTTTAAGCGTTTACTCACGCAGGGCATGGTGCTTAAAGATGGCGCTAAAATGTCTAAATCCAAAGGTAACACGGTAGATCCGCAAGCATTGATTGAAAAATATGGCGCGGACACCGTACGTTTATTTATCATGTTTGCTGCGCCTCCTGAACAATCATTAGAATGGTCGGATGATGGTGTTGAAGGTGCTTCGCGTTTCTTAAAACGTTTATGGCGTTTAGTATACGATCATACGCAACGAGGCGTAGTGCCTAGAGCCATGATTAATCAAAGCGAATTAAGCGATGAACAAAAAGCGATTCGTCGTAAACTGCATAATACCATTGTCAAAGTAGGTGATGACATGCAGCGGCGTTACACTTTTAATACCGCGATTGCAGTCAACATGGAATTAGTAAACGATTTATATAAATTTAATGACGTCAGTGTCCAAGGCCGTTTAATTACACAAGAAGCGTTAGAAGGCCTTACGCTGATGTTGTCGCCGATGGTGCCACATATTTGTCATCAGCTCTGGCAGACATTAGGTCATACTACTGCTTTAATCGATCAAGCTTGGCCATTAGTAGATGAAGCTGCTTTGCAACAAGATCGAGTAGACATAGTGGTGCAGGTTAATGGTAAATTGCGCGGGCGCATTGCTGTCGATGTGCATGCAGATCAAGCCACAGTTGAAGCTGCTGCCTTAAATGAAGAAAATGTGCGACGTTTTGTGGAAGGTAAAGCTGTGCGTAAAATTATCGTTGTACCTGGGAAATTAGTAAATGTCGTTATTGCAGAATAGTATCGTTGTTATTGCCGTATTGTTTACCGGTTGCGGTTTTCATCTGCGTGGCGACATTGATTTACCACCTGCATGGCAGCCGTTGGAAGTGCAATCTGAATCGTTGCCATTGGCAACACAACGCGATTTGCAACGCATGCTGGATCAAGCGAATGTCAAAGTGGTAGAAAAAGATGCTGCTGCGCAATTACGTATTATTAGTGAAAATATTAAAAAGAAAGTATTAAGCGTAGATTCTTTTGGTCGCGTTTATGAATACGATTTGGAATATAGTTTAAATTACGCATTAACCTTGCGCGGCGAGCCAGCCGCTGCGGAGACTGGTGAAGAATTAACGGCAGACTTGCCCGGCGGTATTATCGCTTTATCGGGCAGTTATCGCTTTGATCCTTTGGCGGTTTTAGCAGCGCAGGACGAAGAGCAACGCGTAGTGAGTGAGTTACGGCAAAAAGCTTTGCAACAAATGATGCGTCGTATGGCGAAATTCAAAGCTCGGCAAAAAAATCAGCCACCTGATAAGTAAAAAAATTTAATTTAATATTATTGAGAATATTTTATGAGCGGTGAATTACGGTTATCCAGTGAGTTAATTAAAGCAATTATGCAAACGGTTAGCACGCATGATGCGGCTGCCAGCGATCCATTTATGGCGGCGCAATATTTAGCCGCGATTACGGCGGTGGTAGTAGCAGAAATGGATGCGCCCGGAGAAGACTTAAAGCGAGTGATGAGTCAGCTAACTGGTTTTTCTAATTATGTATTAGAAGAAGAATTAAAAAAGCGCGGTAAAGTACAAGAAAGCTTCGGCCATTGGAAACCCGGTGACGCTTGAGTCTGAAAGTTAATTTGTACCCATAGCAATACTGCATTCCTTAATTAATTTCGGTCCGCGATAAATTAAACCCGTGTAAATTTGTACTAAGCTTGCGCCTAAAGCACGTTTGTCGGCTGCGTCTTGTCCGCATTGAATACCACCCACGCCAATAATTGAAATGGTGTTGTTAAGTTCGCCGCGTAAAGTGGCTAGCGCACGGTCGGCAAAAGATTTAAGAGGTTGTCCACTTAAACCACCGCTTTCTTGTGCTAAAGGATGTTGTGCGATTAATTCGCGATTAAGCGTGGTGTTGCTCATGATGACGCCATCTACCGCTTGTTGATTTAATACCGCTGCAATATCAGTCAGAGCTGTTGCATCTAAATCTGGCGCGAGTTTAATTAATAGTGGTACGTATTTTTTTTGTTGGTCTTTTAAAACGTCACGAGCCTGATATAAGCTTTTTAATAATACCGCTAACACATCGGCTTGTTGTAAGTTACGTAAGCCCGGCGTATTTGGCGATGAAATGTTAATAGTGATATAGCTGGCGTGCGCATACGCTTTGTGCAAGCAATGCAAATAATCATCTAGGGCTTGCTCGTCGGGCGTGCTTTTGTTTTTGCCAATGTTAATACCTAATACACCGCGAAATTGCGCGTGTTGTACTTGGCGAATTAAGTGATCAATTCCTTTGTTATTAAATCCCATGCGATTAATGATGGCGTGATGTTCCGGTAAACGAAACAAACGTGGTTTTGGATTGCCGCTTTGTGGGCGTGGCGTGACGGTACCTATTTCAATAAATCCAAATCCTAATGCCGCTAAGCCATCAATACATTCGCCGTCTTTATCTAAACCCGCGGCAAGACCAATGCGATTTGGAAAGCGCAAACCCCAAAGTTCTTGTGGATCCGCTGGTGGCGCGGGAAACATTTTTTGCAATAAGTGTGGCGGCGTAGCGCGCAAACCTTGCAAGGTTAAATGATGCGCAGTTTCAGCATTGAGCGAAAATAAAAAAGGTCGTAAGCCGTGATATAAATTCATTTTGTTTTACGTGTATGACGAGATGAATGCGCACTATAGCGATTTTTGTGCGTAGCAGCTAGCTGCCAGTACTAAGAGTCAATGCGAATATTACACCGTGTTTTTGATGTGTAAGATAATATCCATGTGATCGATCACCAAACCGTGCGGTAAATTAGGCAATTGATCAATATGTATTTGTTCACACGCAATATCGGTGAGCTCACCGGTGCTGGCATCGTATAAATGATAATGCGGTGCAGTGTTAGTGTCGTATAAAACATGGCTAGGTGTAATAGGAACGGTATTTAACAAACCTTTATCCGCAAACAAATTTAAGGTGTTATAAACCGTCGCGCGTGAAATGCGACTACCTTGCGTTTTTAATTGGTTGATTAAAATCTCGGCGCTGAGATGTTGAGCACGTGCAAACAATAACTGTCCCAGCTCGATGCGTTGCTGCGTGGGCAAGATATTGTGCGTGTTTAATAAGTTAATGATGGCGTCGTGTTGCATGTGCTCATTATAGCCATAGCCTAGACAGTTTTTAAACGCCGTTTGCCGGTTTCAATAGAATTTTCTTGGGATTTATTAGTGTCGATAACCGATGTTGCTGAATAAGCAGCAAGTTTATTCCACGCATTTAAGGCTGCAATTTTGTAGGCTTCAGCCAGGGTAGGGTAGTTAAACGTGCTTTCTACAAAATAATCTAATTTACCGCCTAAGGATAATACCGCTTGGCCAATGTGAATTAATTCAGTCGCGCCTTCGCCAACAATATGTACGCCCAACAAGCGCCTATCATCAATCGCGAATAATAATTTTAACAAACCATCTTGTAAGCCCATGATTTGTGCGCGTGCAGTTTCGCGAATCCGCGCAATGCCGGATTCATAAGGAATGCCAGCTTCTTTTAACGCTTGTTCCGTTTGACCAACCATACTAATTTCTGGCACGGCGTAAATACCATAAGGAAAAAATGAAGTATTACTGTGAGCTATATGTTGAAAAGCATGACACGCCGCTAAGCGACCTTGTTCCATCGACGTTGCGGCCAAACTTGGGAAACCAATAATGTCACCCGCGGCATAAATATGATTGATTGACGTTTGGTATTGCGCGTTCACCGTTAAACGACCACGCACATCTGCTTCTAAACCCGCGTTTTCTAATTTTAAATGTTTGGCTGCGCCAACACGGCCAGCGGCGTAGAGCACCATGTCACTACGCACCCGTTTGCCACTGGCGAGTGCGGTGATAACTTTGCCATCGCTGGTTTTTTTAATGCTGCTAACACGTTCGTTGAAACGCAAGATCATGCCATTGTCACGCATTTGATGTACAAAGGTTTCAATGATCTCATCATCAACAAAGTCGAGAATGGCATCACGACCTTCGATTAAAGTTACTTCAACATCCAACGCGCTAAAAATAGTGGCGTATTCCACGCCAATCACACCCGCACCGACAATGGTTAAAGTTCTGGGTAGATACGAAATTTTTAAAATATCGTCACTGTCTAAAATACTACTGCCATCAAAAGGAATATCACTGGGGCGATAAGGTTCGGTGCCACAAGCGACAACAATATGTTCGCCGTAGTACAACGTGCTTTCACCGGCGGCACCTTGAACGTGTAACTCATGCGGATTATGAAACGCGGCGCTGCCGACAATAACATCTACGCCATTACGATTTAATTGATGCTGCATGACTTCAACTTGATGTTTCAGCGTGACATCTAAACGTTGCATCACATCTTGCGCACAAATATGTTGTTTGACTTTATAACTGCGGCCATAAATACCGCGTTGACGCCAACCCGTTAAATATAAAACGGTTTCACGCAAGGTTTTACTTGGAATCGTACCGGTATGCACCGACACACCACCGACGTGTGAACGTTGATCAATAATCGCCGTGCGTTTGCCCAATTTTGCAGCCTGCACAGCCGCGCGTTGTCCCGCTGGGCCGCTACCGATGACCAACATGTCATAACGTTGCATACACTATCCTTTTGTGAGGCATGAGGTGAATAGCCTGTAGTAGCGTTAGCGGCATTTAAGCGACGCGCTTGAGGTTATTGTGTACAGAGAAAAGTGACGTTTGAAATCGCGTTATTTCTAATCGGAGTAAATGCGACAGAGATTTGAAGATTTTGAAAACGCATTTGGCGTTCCGTGAATACGGTAACGCCAAATCGCGGGTTGTTACATTAAATAATTATGCGCCTAATACTTTTAATGCGGCATCATAATTAGGTTCTTCGCTCAGTTCTGCAACTAATTCTGCATGTAATACTTTATTGTTTTCATCTAACACTACAACTGAACGCGCGGCGATGCCGGCTAATGGGCCGTCTTGCAATAAGACGCCGTAGTCTTGTAAGAATTGACGCGAGCGCATTAATGATAAAGGTTCAACATTCGCTAAGCCTTCTACTTCGCAAAAACGTTTCATCGCAAATGGTAAGTCAGCTGAAATAACTAACACCACGGTGTTTTTTAATGCAGAGGCTTTTTCATTAAACTTGCGTGCTGAAGTTGCGCAAGTCGGCGTATCTAAACTCGGCACGATGTTGAGGACTTTACGTTTGCCAGCAAAATCGGCCAGTGATAAATCTTGTAAGCTACGATTGGTGAGTTTGAAATCGGGGGCAGTGCTGCCGACTTTGGGTAAGTCACCGTTGGTATGAATGGGATTGCCGCGTAAGGTGATATTGGCCATGATGATTCCTGTGTAGGTTAAGGTTTTGGAAGAGTAATACGAGGTTTTTGTTTGTTGCGTTTATACAAGCTCAGCATTTTGCCGATATATTGCACGCGGTCGGCGTTATGTTGTTCGCAAATCGCAGCGACGATGGTTTCGCGTTCGTCGCGCTCAGCGCTGATTTTGATTTTGATTAGTTCGTGATAGGTCAATGCCGCATCAATTTCTGCATTGACGTTCTCCGTTAAGCCATTTTGGCCGATAATAACCACGGGTTTAATGGCGTGTAGCAAGCCGCGCAGATATTTCTTTTGATCGACCGAGATTGGCATGGTGTTTCCTTTGATAATGGGCGCGTAGTTTAGCAGAAGGCAGAATTGGATTTATGGGGAGTTATGGCGAAAAGTAAAAGCAGTCAGCGGTGGATGAAAGAGCATTTCGATGATGAGTATGTGTTGCGGGCGCAGCGTGAAGGTTATCGCTCGCGTGCGGTTTATAAGTTGATGGAGTTGGATGAAAAATACCGTTTGCTGAAACCTGGCCATTCCGTGGTGGATTTAGGCGCAGCGCCCGGCGGTTGGTCGCAATACGCGGCGCAGCGTGTCGGCGAACCAGGCAAAGTTTTAGCTACGGACATATTGCCCATGAATGGTTTGGCCGGTGTGCAATTTGTTTTAGGGGATTTTCGCGAAGCCGAGGTGCTCGATACTATTTTGAGGGCCTTGGGGGGCAATAAGGCAGATGCGGTGTTATCCGATATGGCGCCGAATATGAGCGGCACCGACGCCGTGGATATTCCCCGCGCTATGTATTTAGTGGAATTAGCTCATGACACGGCCTGCCGCGTCCTGCGACCGGGCGGTCTGTTTTTAAGCAAAATGTTCCAGGGCGAAGGCAGTGAACAATTTTTGGTCGATTTGCGGCAGCATTTTACCGCGGTGAACGTGCGTAAACCCCGCGCATCAAGGCCGCGTAGTCGAGAGGTTTATGTGTTGGCGACGGGCTTTAAGCCTTAATTTAATTAGCTGGAACCCAGCCAATTTAAATTCAACTACTTTAAAAATAACTAATCGTCCCCATTTCCTTATCTCTCCCTCCTGAAACGGTATTCCGCCGATTCAGTGTCCGTAGGAACGGTCTGTGCTAGCATTGGTCTATCAAGCGCGTCGCCGGCATTAAAACAGTTTCTTGGCGAGTTTTTCAACATTTGCATAGGATTTCCCCCTTGAACGAGCTGATTAAAAATGTTTTGTTGTGGTTGGTCATTGGTCTGGTGTTGTGGACGGTGTTTACCAAAATCAATGAACAAAGCGGTGCTCCGCAAACGCTGGGCTATTCTGAATTTCTTGATCGTGTGGATGGCGGCTCGGTAGAGCAAGTCACGCTTCAAGGTACGCGTATCTTGGGCAAATTAACCAGTGGCGAAGAGTTCACGGTGTATAACCCTGAAACCTTGAATGGCCCTTTGATCAAAGCACTGCGCGATCACAATGTCAGCATCACCGGCAAAGAGCCAGAAGCGCCATCGCCTATTTGGGCGATTATTATTAATTTGTTGCCTTTATTACTGCTGTTTGGTTTGTGGATGTATTTGATGCGTCAAATGAGCCAAGGCGGTGGTCGCGGCGCGATGTCATTTGGTAAAAGCAAAGCCAAGCTACTGGGCGAAGACCAAGTCAAAGTTACCTTTGCCGATGTGGCGGGCGTAGACGAAGCCAAAGACGAAGTCCGTGAATTGGTGGATTTTTTACGCGATCCGGGCAAATTTCAAAAACTCGGAGGCATGATTCCACGCGGTGTATTAATGGTGGGTTCACCTGGTACGGGTAAAACCTTATTAGCGCGTGCCATTGCGGGCGAAGCGAAAGTGCCGTTTTTTACGATCTCAGGTTCTGACTTTGTCGAAATGTTTGTAGGCGTGGGCGCATCGCGGGTGCGCGATATGTTTGAGCAAGCCAAAAAACACGCACCGTGCATTATTTTTATCGATGAAATTGATGCGGTCGGTCGTCATCGTGGCGCCGGTTTAGGCGGTGGTCATGATGAGCGCGAACAAACGTTAAATCAGTTGTTGGTTGAAATGGATGGCTTCGAAGGTAATGAAGGCGTCATCATTATTGCTGCGACTAATCGTCCTGATGTATTAGATCCTGCTTTGTTGCGGCCGGGTCGTTTTGATCGTCAAGTGATTGTGCCGTTACCGGATATTCGTGGTCGCGAACAAATTTTGAAAGTGCATATGCGCAAAGTACCTTTGTCGGACAATGTAAAACCCGCCATCATCGCGCGCGGTACGCCAGGATTTTCGGGCGCAGACTTAGCGAATTTAATTAATGAAGCCGCATTGTTTGCTGCGCGCAGTAACAAGCGCACGGTGGAAATGGAAGATTTTGAACGTGCGAAAGATAAAATCATGATGGGCGCAGAACGTCGTTCGATGGTGATGGATGACGAAGAAAAACGCCTAACTGCATATCACGAAGCAGGTCATGCGATTGTCGGCTTAACGGTTCCTGAGCATGATCCGGTTTATAAAGTCAGCATTATTCCGCGGGGTCGTGCCTTAGGTGTAACGATGTTTTTGCCGGAGCAAGATCACTACAGCATTAGCAAACAAAAATTGAATAGTCAGATTTCAAGTTTGTTTGGTGGACGGATTGCCGAAGAACTTATTTTTGGTGCGGATCGCGTAACCACCGGTGCGTCCAATGATATTGAACGCGCGACGGCGATTGCACGCAACATGGTGACACGTTGGGGATTGTCTACCAAGATGGGCCCATTAGCGTACGGCGAAGAAGAAGGCGAAGTATTTTTAGGGCGCACGATGACGCAGCATAAAAATTTGGCCGATGAAACCTCGCGTGCGATTGATCAAGAAGTGCGTACCATCATTGATCAAAACTATCAGCGGTCAGTCACTATTTTGCAAAGCAATATTGATAAGCTGCACATTATGGCGGAAACCTTGATGCGTTATGAAACGATTGATAAAAATCAAATTGATGCAGTGATGGAAGGTCGTGAACCGGGCCCGCCCCAAGATTGGGGTAATGATGGATCCGGTAGCTCTTCCGATTCTAAAGAAGATAAATCGGCGGATGCGAGCGGCACGATTGGTGATCCTGCTAGTCTGCATTAAATTTTAGTTTTGTCTTAAATCGCATGAGCGAATTTATTACATTGCAATCGGGTGCTCGTCAGTTGGTGTTATCACAACCACGGCTGATGGGCATTTTAAATATCACGCCTGATTCTTTTTCTGATGGCGGTCAATTTCAAACTGTTGACGATGCTTTATATCAAGCAGAACGTTTATTACAAGAAGGCGCGACTTTTTTAGATGTCGGCGGCGAATCAACTCGGCCTGGCGCACAAACTGTCACAGAAAATGAAGAATTAGCGCGTATTATTCCCGTTATAGAAGCCATAGCAGGGTGTTTCGATGTGTGGATTTCGGTCGACACTAGCAAACCTGTCGTAATGGAAGCGGCTATTAAAGCGGGCGCCCATTTAATAAATGATGTGCGTGCGCTGCAAATGCCGAGTGCATTAGCGACAGCGGTTTCTTTGGATGTGCCGGTGTGTTTAATGCATATGCAGGGTCAACCCACCAATATGCAAATAACTCCGCACTACGATGATGTGGTGAGTGAAGTAAAACAATTTTTGTTAAATCGCGTAACCACCTGTGCAGCTGCGGGTTTAGCGCGTCAACATATGATGTTGGATCCGGGTTTTGGTTTTGGTAAATCACTTGCGCACAATGTGACATTAGTAAAACAATTGCCTGAAATAGTTAATTTAGGATTCGCCGTATTAGTCGGCGTGTCACGTAAAAGTTTTTTGGGTACGTTAGTACAGCATGATCAAAAAATTCGTGCTGTTGATGAACGTTTATCCGCGAGTGTCGCCGCGGCGCTTTATTTGGCTCAGCAAGGCGCGCATATTTTGCGAGTGCATGATGTTGGCGCAACCAACGATGCATTAAAAATTTGGCAAGCGTTTAGCGCATAAAAAATGCAACAAAGGATTAAAAAATGAGTCGACGTTATTTTGGTACCGATGGCATACGCGGCAAAGTCGGTGAGTCTATGTTAACGCCTGAATTTGTCATGAAGCTCGGTTGGGCAGCCGGACAAGTATTGTGTCAACCCGGTGAAGGTCGTGTGTTGATTGGTAAAGATACGCGCATCTCAGGTTATATGTTTGAGTCTGCATTAGAAGCAGGATTTTCTGCTGCGGGTGTTGATATTCGTTTATTAGGTCCTATGCCAACACCCGCTATTGCGTATCTTACGCAAACTTTGCGCGCGTCCGCAGGCATAGTGATTTCGGCATCGCATAATCCTTATTACGATAATGGCATTAAATTTTTATCGCACAGCGGCAAAAAATTACCCGATGCAACGGAATTAGCCATTGAAGCATTATTAGATCAACCGATGCGTTGCGTAGAGTCTGCGCAGCTCGGTAAAGCTGCGCGCATTGTGGATGCGGCGGGACGCTATATTGAATTTTGCAAATCGAAATTTCCATCGCATTTAGATTTGAGTGGATTAAAAATCGTCGTGGATTGTGCGCACGGCGCGACTTATCAAATTGCGCCTAAAGTGTTGGCAGAATTAGGTGCACACGTTACCAGCATTGGCGTTACACCCGATGGCGTAAATATTAATGATCATTGCGGCGCCGTGTATCCACAAACTTTGCAAAAAACCGTGCTTGAATTAGGCGCTGATATTGGGATTGCGTTGGATGGTGATGGCGATCGTTTAATCATGGTTGATGCTAGCGGTGAAGTATTAGATGGCGATGACATTTTATTTATTTTAGCGCGTCAACGTTTAGCGCAAGGTGATTTAGCGGGCGGCATCGTGGGTACGCAAATGACTAATTTCGGTTTGGAATTAGCGTTTCGTGAAATGAATATCGCATTTCGTCGCGCCAAAGTCGGTGATCGATACGTGCTGGAAATGTTAGAGCAAGAAAATTGGTGTGTCGGCGGTGAAACCTCGGGGCATATTATCTGCCTCGATAAATCACCTACCGGCGATGGCATCGTTGCCGCTTTGCAAGTATTAGCGGTCGTTGTTGCTAGCGGCCAGTCTTTAGCGGAGTTACGTAAAGGCTGGCAAAAACTGCCGCAAATTTTGGTCAATGTGCCACTGGCGAGTCATCAAAACAGCAGCGATGTGTTACAGCACTCACCGGTGCAAGCGGCGCTCCAGGTGGCCGAACAGCGTTTGGCCAGCAGTGGTCGCGTATTATTGCGTCCGTCGGGTACTGAGCCCTTGATTCGAGTGATGGTCGAAGGTCGAGATCCGGGTTTAGTGAAGACCCTGGCAGAAGATATTGCGATCGCGGTTCGACGCGCCTAGAAAATCCCGCTTTGATGGAGTTTTGCTTAAATTGACGCCGGTTATCGCAAGATTCCGCATTGATTTATAAGCTTGCCCTGAGTACCATTCCTGCCCCTTAAGGGTGGATCTTGCCCACGGAATGAATGAGCTAATAATGACTAAGCGTATTCCGCTAGTGGCGGGTAATTGGAAATTAAATGGTTCACGCGCCAGCATTCAAGCATTGCTCGCGGGAATTAAAACGGGTTTGCAAAATAATGCAGCAGCAGGCGAATTAGTTGTTTGCCCACCGTTTGTTTACTTAAATGAAATTGCACAACAACTGCAAGGCAGCAATATTATTGTTGGCGCGCAAGACGTGAGTGAACAAGCCGAAGGTGCATTTACCGGTGAAGTTGCGGCGGCGATGTTAGCAGAAGTGGGTTGTCGTTATGTCATTATCGGTCACTCTGAGCGCCGTCATGTTTATGGTGAAAGCGATCAACTTACCGCACAAAAATTTGTTGCGACGCAACATGCAAAATTAATTCCGATCTTGTGTGTAGGCGAAACGCTCGCGGAACGCGAACAAGGTATTACCGAAAAAGTGATCGCGCAGCAATTAGATGCGGCCTTGCAAGTAAGTACGATCAAAGCATTTGTTAACGCCGTAATTGCTTACGAACCTGTTTGGGCAATAGGCACGGGTAAAACCGCAAGCCCAGAACAAGCGCAAGCAGTGCACGCGTTTATTCGGCAACGACTCACGCAACACGATGCTGTTATTGCAGCAGCAGTACGCATTATTTATGGTGGCAGCGTTAAAGCGAACAATGCCAAAGAAATATTTTCGCAGCCCGATATTGATGGCGGGTTAATTGGTGGTGCTTCGCTGCAAGCGAAGGACTTTTTAGATATTTATTACGCGGCAGGTTGATCTCTATGTTGTATGCAGGATTATTAGTACTACACACCTTAATTGCAATTTCTATTATTGCATTAGTGTTGTTGCAACAAGGCAAAGGCGCCAGCATGGGTGCTGCATTTGGTAGCGGCGCATCGGCAACCGTATTTGGTGCGCGCGGTTCAGCATCATTCTTAACTAAACTTACCACCGGTTTAGCGATTGTTTTTTTTGCTAATTGTTTAGTGTTGGCTTATTTATCATCGCATCGCCAACCTGCAGAAGGCAGCAGCATAGTTGAACAGTACGAACAAAAACGCGCACTAGAACAAAAAGACAATGCTGCAATTCAAACGCGCTTACAAGAATTAGGCGGCGATGTTCCTGGTGAAGGTTTTGGTGTTGCACCTGCATCAAATACGGCGCCCGCTACACCTGCAGACGTACCCCCTGCACAGTAACAATCAGCAATAAAGTTAAGTGCAATAAAAGTAATATTGCCGACGTGGTGGAATTGGTAGACACGCTATCTTGAGGGGGTAGTGGCGTAAGCTGTGTGAGTTCGAGTCTCACCGTCGGCACCACATTAATTTAATCAAATAAAAAGCTATGGAGCTTGGCTAGAAATATAAACAACTGATTCTCATAACACTGCGTTTCTATTTTCAAATAAGTTGATGATCATCGTTGAACCAGATCTGGGTTTCTTAATGTCAACTAATAACTAATAGTGAGACGGCAGAATCCTCATGGCGAGAGCCTTCCCTTATTGAAGAAAAGCATTTTTTTTAATAATATTCTTGTCAGCTGGAACAGATTATTTTGTGTTCGTCTTATGTGATAATGCAGCATGAAAACCACTCCCACAGCATCTCTAAGTTCTTTAACGATTATCCAGCCCGACGATTGGCATTTGCACTTGCGTGATGGCGATGCGATGCGTGCTGTGCTCGTGGATACAGCGCGGCAATTTGCGCGTGCGATCGTGATGCCGAATTTAAAACCACCCGTAACAAGCACTGCGCAAGCAATAGCGTATCGCGAACGCATTATTGCGGCACGACCCCAGGGCTCTACATTTGAACCATTAATGGTGTTGTATCTAACGGATATGACGCAGCCGGAAGAAATCGCGCGCGCAAAGGCTAGCGGCGTGGTGCGCGCGGCTAAATATTATCCTGCCGGTGCAACGACCAATTCTGAAAATGGTGTAACCGATTTAACACGCATTTATCCGGTGTTAGCTGCGATGGAAAAGCATGATTTACCATTGTTGTTACATGGCGAAGTGACGGATGCTGAGATTGATGTGTTTGATCGTGAGCGAGTCTTTATTGAAAAATATTTAGTGGCTATCGTTGAACATTTTCCAGGTTTACGAGTTGTGCTGGAACATGTCACAACACAAGACGCGGTTCAGTTTGTAATGGGTGCTCCCGATAATGTAGCAGCAACGATTACCGCGCATCATTTGTTGTTCAATCGCAACGCAATGTTTCAGGGTGGAATACGACCGCATTATTATTGCTTGCCCATTTTAAAGCGAGAAGTGCATCGTTTGGCATTGGTGCGCGCAGCCACAAGCCATAATAAGAAATTTTTCTTAGGTACTGATAGTGCACCGCATGCACGTCATACCAAAGAAACCAGTTGTGGTTGCGCGGGCATTTATACCGCCCATGCGGCGATGGAGTTATATGCCGAAGCTTTTGAAAAAGCGAATGCGTTGGATGCTTTAGAAGATTTCGCTAGTCACTATGGCGCAGACTTTTATAAATTGCCCCGTAATCAAAATAAAATTACTCTGCGGAAAGAATCCTGGACGGTTCCGCAAGAACTGAGTTTAGGTGGGCAAGATAGTTTGGTGCCGCTGCGAGCGGGTGAAAATATTGAGTGGAAATTAAATGCCTAGCAAAAGCTATTGAAATTACCGGGTTAAATTAAATTGTGATTCCCTCATATGTAATAAATTAATTTGGTAATGAAGGCGCGCGTATTTGATTGGCGTCATTTATTACGTCATTAGATTTTCCGAAAGATGTATAACAAACGCGATTACGTCCTGCTTCTTTGGCTTCATACAGTTTTTGGTCGGCAAGTCCAATAATGGTTTCTGCGCTGGTTTGTGTGCCACTTTGAATTCCGCATACTCCAATGCTAACGGTCACGGATAAACCCGCTTGATCGGCATCTTGAGTATTGAGTTGCACAATCAGTCGCCGATAGCGTTCGCCGAGTTGCGCTAAAGTAGATACGTCTATTTGCGGACAAATGACTAAGAATTCTTCGCCGCCCCAGCGTGCAATAACATCGTATTCACGACAACCACGTTTTAATTGTGTGGCCACTGTCTGCAAAGCCAAATCGCCTGCTAAGTGACCAAATTTATCATTAATGTTTTTGAAGTGGTCTATGTCAATTAATAATATCGCTAATGATTGTAAACCGCGGCCGACGCGCGCGAGTTCGTTGTGCAATGCGTCATTGCCACGCCAGCGATTAGAAATGCCCGTGAGGGGGTCGGTATACGCCATTTGATGTAATTGATTGGCGTACATCTGCACTTGTTGTTGTGCGCGAATTAAACGTAAGCCTACTTGAATGCGTGCGATTAATTCGTGCGTATTAACGGGCTTGTTAATAAAATCATCTGCGCCTTTGTTTAACGCAGTAACGACGGCATCTTTATTTTGTGCGCCGGTAAAAATAATAATGTAAGGACGTTCTAAGCTCGCACTTAAACTATCCATGCGCAAATGTTCACAAATGTCGATGCCGCTGCGGCCAGGCATATTCCAATCTAAAACAATGACGGCATTACCAAAGGCATGTGGATCTTCGAGAATGCGGGCAGCACTGCTGAGATATTCTATTTTCCAATCAGGGTTAAGATTTTTTAATTGTCGACCTAGCCCCGCTAGAAACTGTGGGTCATCATCAACAAAATAAACGCGATGGGGTGTGGTTTGCATGCCTAGTTGGCGGCAAAAGACACTTAATCTTTATATTATTTGTATGAAATTTATTGGCCGTGTTGTTGATATAAGGCGTTAGCTAAATAATCAATTTCCGCTAATGAGTCAGGCGCCGGACGAATCGCTAGATAACTGTACCCATCGTTTTGTGCACTGTTATGCGCGGCAAAACGCAAAATGCGATGCTTCGGTAGTGTTTGAATAGCGGGGCTGGTGTTATTGCGAGGCGCAGGCACATTATTATCGATAGTGTTATTGGCTAATTTTAAAATGATTTTGCCGGATACGCTAAAGCCGGCGCTAATGGGCGTTACTTCCGCATTGCTATGAGATAATGGCGGCACGTAATACAACCACAAGGCATGATTTTTATAATTCCCACCATATATATGAGGATGAGGTTTGTCGGTTAGCGGCGCTAAATGATAATGCTGCGCGAACGCTTTTAGGGCTTTTTCATCTTGATCTTGTTCGTACATCAACATGCCGATCAAAATTAAACTGGCGGACATTAAACCTTCAAAACTTGTGCGTATCGTCATCGCGACAATCGCGCCGATAGCGATTAAGGTCGCTAATGATTTAATCGCAAACCATATCGTAGAATCGGGAAGTGGTAATTGCTCGGCAGTTGCGAAATCGCGAATTGTCGATTGAAATTGCAAGGTTGCAAACACGTCATACAATAAACCCGTGCTTAACCATAAGGCCAGCAAACTAATTGTACCAAGACCCAGTAAACGCAAAATGCGCGCATGGCGTTTTATGCGCCGTAGCAACAGTGGTTTAGTTTGAGGGTTTGCGTAAACCATCAGCTCGATGGATTGATTATTGAGACTCCGTATTTCTAAAATAAATTCTTCATGAACGCGAGTGATAACGGGCGAGATTTTATTGGAATGATAAAAACTATCTAAACATTGATAATTGTCGCGCAGATCACGAATGCCTAACGCAATTAAACTACCGTCTGCAGAAGGGTGATACTGAATTAACTGACATGCGAGTACACCCGGCACAACCACGCTGGCGGCTTGCTCGCAAACTAATTCGCTGCGACCCAGTAATAGACCTTTGCGTTGTTCAGTCATCTGTAACACTCGTCACTAATATAGTGTAACCAGCATAAAGCTTACGTTGGCTTTTGCAAGCGAGCTTTGTCGTTACATTACCCGCGCTGGTAAGTTTCGTCCAGAGGAAGATAAAAACCCCAGCAAAACCTTATATCCTAGTATACGCTATAAGCATGTTAAAACTTCTCAGAACGAGCATAGCTTGGTTACTGGTGCTGGCCATCCCTACGCAGGGTTTGGCGGCGTCCGCTATGTTGTTTTGTAATATGAATAAGACTACTACCGTTACGCAAAGTGCTAGCCCAGACAGCTCCGTCATGATCAAGAGCGGGTGTCACGAAGGCATGATGGCAAAAGTATCTATACCTGAAAATACGACTGCAACATCGCTAGATGAATCAGCCGCGTCGCAGCAATCAAAACACCAAGGTAATAAATGCAGCGCGTGTGCTGATTGTTGTCATGCCGCAGCATTACTAAGTTATGCAAAAATTTCTTTTATTGTCTTTTTTAACCCTAGCCCCCTTGTTGTTGAAACTGCCTCCTTTGTTACAGTTGTCAGCGATATTTTAGATCGACCCCCGCGCAATATCCTCGCCTAAAACGCCGTAGGCAATACGCAAGCTTCCATCTGCGCTGTTGTTCTGTATCGTTTAATTAACCTTGAGCGTGTAATTTTTTTACGTTTGAGCGGTTTGTTTCTTATGCGAGAATTTTATGGAAACTCAAAGTTATTTCCTTTATGGCCTGCGTAGCGCCTGTTTATTTGCAGCGTGCCTTTTAATTAATTTGTCGAATGTCTTTGCGCAAGAATCGAATGCTGCGTCCGCAGATCCGCTCGATGCTGCAGCCATCGTCTGTGATGTCATTTATGAATCCTCTTTTAGTCAATATCGTGCTTTTGAAAATGAAAAAATAATTTCATGGCAAGCCGCAAATGATCATGTAGCCGCTCTTGGCGGTTGGCGCAAATATGCCGCAGAAGCAGCGGGTGAAGTAGAAAGCGCTGATACCGATGAGGCTGATATCAGTAAACCCGCGGATCATTCTTCTATGCATGATGCCCATCGTGGCCATCAAACAGAATCAGGTGAATGATATGTTGATGTATTTAAAAAAATTCTGCGGTGGTGATCGATTTTATCGGCTCTCACTTATAGGCCTGCCGTTATTTTTATTAAATGGCTGCGCAACATTTAGTTCTGATAATGGCTTTAACGCTGTGCAAACAATGGCTACTCCCTATATAAGCCAAGATTTGGTATGGGCTAGAAGTGACGCCGATAAAAAAATAATTAATCAGCGCGTTACTGATTTATTGGAAAAACCTCTGGATGTAGATACGTCTGTGCAAATCGCGTTGTTAAACAATCGAGGTTTACAAGCAGCTTATTATGAGTTGGGTATCAGCGAAGCCGATCTTGTGCAAGCGGGGCGTTTAACTAATCCACATCTTTCTTTAGTGCAAGCAAGTGCCACTGAAAATGGCACGCGTGAATACACGATAGAGCAAGCGTTAACATTTAATATTTTTTCTTTAGTAACAATGCCGCGTGTAGTGGCAATTGAAAAGCGGCGTTTTGAACAAGCGCAACGTGCTACTGCGTTAGAGGTTTTGCGCGTTGCCGCAGAAACCCGCAAAGCTTATTACCGAGCGGTGGCAGCCGCGCAAACGCAACGTTATATGCAGCAAGTACAGCAAGCAGCGGATGCCAGTGCGGAGTTGGCGCGGCGCATGGCGCAAGTGGGGAATTTTAATAAATTAGAACAAGCGCGCGAACATGGTTTTTATGCGGATGCGGTGTTAAATGTTGCGCGTGCAACCCAAGCTGCTCTTGCAAGCCGTGAACAATTGACGCGTTATTTAGGTTTGTGGGGCATGCAAATTAACTATCAATTGCCGGAACGTTTGCCCGATTTTCCAATAACCGCGGATGACTTGCCCAATATAGAGCAAACCGCAATGGCGCAACGTTTAGATTTACAAATGCTAAAAATAGAAACGGCGGCTCTCGCTAAAAACTTAGGTTTAAATAAAACCACACGTTTTATTAATGTTTTAGAGGCAGGGCCAGTGCGTATATTAGAAGGGCAAAAAGATGGTCCATATAAAAAGGGTTATGAGGTTTCATTTGAATTGCCATTGTTTGATTGGGGCGGCGCTAAAGTTGCCAAAGCCGAGGCGGTTTATATGCGACAAATTAATTTAGCTGCGGAAGCAGCGATCAATGCACGTTCTGAAGTGCGGGAAGCGTATTTTTCTTATCGCAGTAATTTTGATATTGCGCGTCATTATCGTGATGACATGGTGCCTACTGCAAAACAAATTTCCGAAGAAAATGTTTTGCGTTACAACGGTATGTTAATCGGCGTATTTGAATTACTAGCCGATGCGCGTTCGCAAATTATGGTGGTCAATGAATATATTCAAGCGCAGCGAGATTTTTGGTTATCTCAAACCGATTTGCAAATGTCCATGATCGGTAAACCCAACATGAGTGGTTTTTCTGCGAGCGAGATGAAATCATCTGTGACCACAGGATCTCATTGAACTGTATTTTATGGAGATTAAATAAATGACAACAAGACGTAATTTTTTTAAAGGCAGTGCTGCGGTATTAGCTGCAGTAGCAGCCACTTCTGTTAGTAAAGTGGCGTTAGCAGCATTGCCTGAACCTGTTTTGCAAACTAAACCGGATACGATGCCGCCGTTAATACCTAAAACAGGCCGTGATTATAATCCTGTAGTGACATTAAATGGTTGGACTTTACCGTGGCGAATGAATCGCGGCGTAAAAGAATTTCATTTAGTTGCGGAGCCGGTAGTGCGTGAAATGGCGCCCGGTTTTAAAGCGCATTTATGGGGTTATAACGGACAAAGTCCAGGGCCAACGATCGAAGTAGTAGAAGGCGATCGTGTGCGAATTTTTGTGACGAATAAATTGCCAGAACATACGAGCGTGCATTGGCATGGCCAACGTTTGCCTAATGGCATGGATGGTGTTTCTGGCTTAACACAACCTTCTATTCAGCCTGGTAAAACGTTTGTTTACGAATTTGAAGCGCGTCGTCCGGGTACTTTTATGTATCACCCGCATGCGGATGAAATGACGCAAATGGCGATGGGTATGATGGGTTTTTGGATTACGCATCCAAAAGAAAAACATCCATTGATTGAAGAAGTAGATAGAGATTTTGTTTTTTTATTGAATGCCTATGACATTGATCCGGGTAGTTACACACCAAAAATCATGACCATGCTCGATTTTAATTTATGGAGTTGGAATAGTCGTATCTTCCCTGGCATTGATTCGTTGAATGTAAGGCTCAATGACAAGGTACGCATTCGTATTGGTAATCTCACCATGACAAATCATCCGATGCATTTGCATGGTCATGAATTTGTTGTCACCGGCACCGATGGTGGGCCTATACCGCATAGCGCGCGTTGGCCAGAAGTTACAACCGATATTGCCGTGGGACAAATGCGCCAAATAGAATTTCTCGCCAATGAAGAAGGGGATTGGGCGTTTCATTGTCATAAAAGTCATCACACCATGAATGCGATGGGGCATAACGTGCCTACTTTGATCGGTGTACCGCATCAAGAAGTTGCAAAAAAAATCACACAATTAATTCCAGATTATATGGTGATGGGGGAACGTGGTATGGCGGACATGGGAGAAATGCAAATGCCATTGCCGGATAACACAATACCCATGATGACCGGCAAAGGACCTTTTGGCGGTGTGGAAATGGGCGGCATGTTTAGTGTGCTTAAAGTGAGACGCGAACAAAAACCGGGTGATTATAAAAATCCTTCTTGGTTTAAACATCCTAAAGGGACGGTTGCATTTGAATATACGGGTGCACTACAACAACCACAACGATCATCTACTAATAGCGGTGAAGCAATGCCGCGTGCGCAAACCAATACGCCAGATGTTGAAGTAAAAGTTCGTAAACCTAGCGGCCATTCTGGTCATTAATGTTTTTTAAATATTTATTTTGGAGAATGATGATGAAAAAAATGCTGATAGCAGTGTTGTTAATGGGTTTTTTGGTGGAGCCGGTTTATGCAGCAATGAATGAGTTCACCTTAGGCGAGGTACGAAAAATAAATGTAGAGGCTAGTACCATCACGATTAAACATCGGGAAATTAAAAATTTAAATATGCCGCCGATGACGATGGTCTTTCAGGTAAAAGAGGCTGCTTTGTTAGATACGATTAAACTCGGCGATCAAATTCAATTTAAAGCCGTCGAAGAAGATGGCGCAATATTGGTAACTGAAATACAGCTAAAAAAGGTGACACCATGATTAATTATTTACGACATGCAGTAGTGGCTGCCGTCTGGTTTTTTGTGGCGAGTAACATTAGTTATGCAGGGCCCATGGGCTTTAAAGAAAGCGCCATGTCGATGGGGGATTTTTCGCCCAATTGGCAAGAAGCATTCGTGAATTATGCGCTTACGAGTCGAGATGCTGCCGGAGTGGAAGTCGTTGCTATGCAATCGGATGATCAACGATTAGAGCGCGAAGCTGTGCAGCTCACGTATACCCGGTTATTGAAAAGATGGAATTTGCCACATGCGCAAGCGAATGTGTGGTTGGTGGGTGGTATTGGCGCATTGGAAGGCAATGATTTTTCTGGCACACGTTTTTTATACACGCCGGGTATTCAGCTTGACTATGAAACAACGCGAATTTATTTAGCGTCAGCTTTTCGTGCATACCGTGCTGAAGATATTGATCATGATTACGCATCGGCACGTGCGGGTTTTTCTTTTTATGAAGTAGATTACGATGAAGTTCAGCCATGGTTTATTGTCGAAGCACGGCGTATGCAAGGTCTTTCGGAAGAAGCTGAAGTTACACCGATGTTGCGGTTGATTCACAACCGTTATTTTGTGGAAGCTGGTGTTTCTAATATGAAGCAAGCGCGTTTTAATTTTATGTACATTTTTTGAGGAGTGTTGTTATGAAAACTTTAGTAAATAAAATAGCAATGATCTGTGTGTTGTCGGCATTAGCAAATTTTTCAATGGCTGCAACCACTACGCTGGTAACAGTGAATGGCATGGTTTGCGCATTTTGTGCACAAGGCATTGAAAAACGTTTATTGAAATTACCAGAAACTCAAGCGGTGTTCGTGAACTTGAAACAAAAAATAGTGGCAGTGGAGGCAAAACCAAATCAAGCGGTCAGTGAAGCGTTAATTAAATCAGAAATTGCCGATGCGGGTTATGCGGTAGTGAAATTTGAAACCGTAGAAAAATCGGTTGATGATATTAAAGCCGAATACGCGGCGAAGAATAAAAAATGAAAATATCTTTATCAAACACAAACAGTAGTTATTGGTCATCGTTACTTTCTTTATTGACGAGTTCCAGCACGCTGATTTGTTGCGCGTTGCCCGCATTGTTAGTCGCCTTAGGTGCGGGTGCGGTGTTATCGAGTTTGATTACCGCGGTGCCGCAATTAGTGATACTCAGTGAATATAAAGAATGGGTGTTTAGTTTTGCGGCGGTCATGTTAGTGAGTAATGGTCTTTGGCAGTGGCGGCATCGTAATGCGCCTTGTCCAGTGGGCTTAAGCGCAGCAGAGTCGCTGGCGTGTGCGCGTACACGCCAATGGTCATGGCGAATTTATTGGTTCAGTGTGGTGGTGTTGTTAATCGGTGTGTGGTTTGCATTTATTCAACCGTGGCTATCAGCTTAGTGTGACAACAATGTTATTTAATCTCATAGATCAACTTGATCAATGGGGGGCAAGTGGTTAGACTGCGCGCTGCCTGATGCGGGGTGGAGCAGTCTGGCAGCTCGTCGGGCTCATAACCCGAAGGTCGTAGGTTCGAATCCTGCCCCCGCTACCATATATTCTGTGCATGACTTAGTTGTCATGCTGAATGTGGCCAGTTTTTGAAGTTCGCAGGCCCCTTTATGGGGCCTTCGTATTAACGGGGATGCCCTCGTGTACTGCGCAATGTCGCAGTTCGAAGAAGTTGAAGAGGGCATTTGCCCTTTTTTTATGGCCGACTCCTTAATCTTGAGGGATCGGCATTAATGAGGAGTAAGACCACTTGAGTCGTAGCGCCAACAAAGCATGGGTTTTGGTGGAGCCAGTGGTGGAAGGCTTGGGATATGAATTGGTGGGTGTTGAGTTTGGTCAACACGGTGGCCAATCCGTATTACGCATCTATATAGATAAGCCCGATGGTTTAACGGTTGAAGATTGTGAGCGAGTCAGTAAGCAGGTCAGCGCTTTACTGGACGTAGAAGATCCAATCAGTGGTGCGTATGACCTAGAAGTGTCTTCGCCCGGATTAGATAGGCCGCTGTTTCGTTTACGGGATTTTGAGCGCTTTAGTGGCGAACAAATTAAAGTGCGTTTGTTCGATAACGTGAATGGACGGCGCAACTTTAAAGGTCTATTGCTAGGTGTCCAAGATGGTCATGTAGTGATTAAAGTAGATGAAGATGAATTTAAGTTGGAATTTGAACAAATCGACAAAGCTAAGCTGGTACCGCAGTTTTAGGGATTGGAGTTATCGATGAACAAAGAAATTTTATTGGTAGTAGACGCTGTTTCAAATGAAAAAGGTGTAAGTAAAACCGTCATTTTTGAAGCAATGGAAACCGCATTAGCCACGGCGACGAAAAAACGTCATCCGGGCGACATTGATGTGCGCGTTACTATTGATCGTAAAACCGGCGGTTATGAAACCTTTCGGCGTTGGGAAGTGTTGGCTGAAGATGCCGAACAAGATTCGCCTGAACAGCAAATTACTTTTGCAGCGGCTGACGAATTAGAGCCTGGCATTCAAGTCGGTGATTACATCGAAGAACAAATTGAATCGGTTGAATTCGGCCGTATTGCTGCGCAAACCGCGAAACAAGTGATTGTGCAAAAAGTGCGCGAAGCAGAACGTATGCAAATCGTTGATGCGTATCGCAATAAAGTCGGCGAAATTATTATGGGCATTGTTAAGCGGGTGGAACGCGGCAGTGTTTATTTAGATTTGGGTAATAACGCTGAAGCATTTGTCCCTAAAGAACAAATGATTCCTCGCGAAGCCGTGCGTCCGGGTGATCGTCTGCGCGGTTATTTACAAGAAGTTCGTGCAGAAGCACGCGGCCCCCAATTATTTGTTAGCCGCACCTGTCCTGAATTTTTAGTTGAACTGTTTAAAATTGAAGTCCCGGAAGTAGGTCAAGGTTTGATCGAAATTATGGGCGCTTCGCGTGATCCTAGTATGCGCGCCAAAATTGCGGTGCGTTCACATGATCCCCGTTTAGATCCGGTTGGCGCTTGTGTTGGTATGCGTGGTTCGCGTGTGCAATCAGTCACGAATGAATTAGCTGGCGAACGTGTTGATATTATTTTGTGGGACGATAATCCCGCGCAGTTTGTTATTAATGCGATGTCACCTGCTGAAGTGTTATCTATCGTGGTCGATGAAGACACTCGTACGATGGATTTAGCTGTTGCTGAAGATAAATTGTCACAAGCCATTGGTCGTGGTGGTCAAAATGTACGTTTAGCCAGCGAATTAACGCGCTGGACTTTAAACGTCATGGATGAAAAAGCCGCTGAACAAAAAAATGAAACAGAAGCCCGCGAATTACAAGATCTCTTCATGAAACAACTCGATGTTGATGAAGAAGTGGCCGTAATTTTAGTGCAAGAAGGTTTCACTACTGTAGATGAAGTGGCGTATATCGCGTTAGATGAATTAACTGCGATTGCCGAATTTGACGAAGATATCGCGAGTGAATTACAAGCGCGAGCCCAAGATGCTTTATTAACGCGTGCAATTGCTAAAGAAGAAGCTAATGCACCGACTGCAGAGTTATTAGCGTTAGACGGTATGGATACAGCGCTGGCTAATTTATTAGCTGCAAACAGTATTGTTACTTTAGATGATTTAGCTGAACAAGCCGTTGATGACGTGCTTGATATAGATGGTACGTTGGATCGTGATCGCATTTCCAAGTTGATCATGTTAGCGCGTGAACATTGGTTTACAGAGAAAGCCGGTTGATGCTCGTTTAGTAGCACAATCAGACAGAGTCCATAAGGGGGCATTGTGTCAGACGTCACAGTAAAGCAACTCGCGGAAATGGTTGGTACTCCAACTGAGCGGCTGTTGCAGCAACTTTCGGAAGCTGGTTTGAATAAAACATCTGTTGATGATTCCGTCAGCAACGAAGAAAAAATGCGTTTGTTAGATTATTTGCGCAGCAACCACGGCAGTAAACCCGCCGTGAGCACCGCTGGCAATGGCCGCATTACTTTAAAACGTAAAAGCGTTAGCGAATTAAAAGTAGGCACGAGTACGCGCGGTAGCCCGAGTAAAACCGTCAGTGTTGAAGTGCGCAAAAAACGTAGCCTAGTGAAGACTGGCGCAGAGCAAGATGAAGTTGGAACTCAACAAGACTTTCAGGCGGATCGTGATGCGTTAAAGCGCGAAGCGGAAGACCGTCGTAAAACCGAAGAACAATCACGTCAACAAGCGGATCTTGAAAAACGTCGTGCTGAAGAAGAGCAAAGCCGTAAACGAGTTGAAGACGAAAAACGTCGCGCTGAAGAACTAGTTAAACAACGTACAGATAAAAACCAACCGCTTGCCCCGCATGTTGAAAGCGTGCCGGTTAAAAATGATAGCGATAAACGCAACGTAGATGAATCAGCTAAGACGCGTAAAGCGCCGACTACTGAAGAAGATGATCGCGGCGCTAAGAAAGGTAAAAAAGTTGGTGAAAAACAACGCGGCACTGGCCGTCGTGGTTTTGAAGAAAAACAAGCTCCACTTCGTAAAAATATTCAACGCGAAGAATTGCATGTGGATGCCGCTTTAAGTGGTCGCCGTCGCAAACCTAAATCTAATAAAGAAAATAAACACGTGTTTGCTAAACCTAGCGTGCCGATTGTTTACGAAGTTAAAATTCCCGATATCATTTTAGTCGGTGATTTGGCGCAAGCCATGGCTGTTAAATCCGGCGAAGTGATTAAGAAATTAATGTCTTTGGGCATCATGGCGACGATTAACCAAGTGATTGATCGTGATACCGCTGTGTTAATTGTGGAAGAGTTTGGTCATACCGCTGTGGCCACACAAACGGCTGCAGTACAAGCAGAAGCCGCCATTGAAATTGAATACAAGTCAGGATCTGTCACGCGTTCACCTGTTGTAACCGTAATGGGTCACGTCGATCATGGTAAAACGTCATTGTTAGATTATATTCGCCGCACCAAAGTAACCGCCGGAGAAGCCGGTGGCATTACTCAACATATTGGTGCTTATCATGTGACTACTGATCAAGGCATGATTACTTTTCTTGATACACCCGGCCATGCTGCGTTTACCGCCATGCGTGCACGCGGTGCAAAAGCTACTGACATTGTAATTTTAGTGGTGGCTGCTGATGACGGTGTTATGCCGCAAACAATTGAAGCGGTACAACATGCTAAAGCGGCGGGTGTACCTATTGTTGTAGCGGTTAATAAAATTGATAAACACGGTGTTGATCCTGATCGTGTTAAGCAAGAATTAACTAAGCATGAAGTGATTCCAGAAGATTGGGGCGGCGATACTATTTTTGTGAATGTTTCTGCGCATACCGGCAAAGGCATCGATACTTTATTAGAAAGCGTTTTGTTACAAGCTGAAGTCTTGGAATTAAAAGCACCGGCTGAAGGCCCTGCAAAAGGCGTGATCATTGAATCTAGTTTAGAAAAAGGTCGTGGTCCAGTTGCTACCGTATTAGTGCAATCCGGTTGTTTACAGGTAGGCGATGTGATTTTGTCGGGCATTGAATTTGGTCGTGTACGCGCGTTGTTTGATGAAGCCGGCAATCGTGTTGAAAAAGCCGGTCCTTCTATTCCTGTGCAAGTGTTAGGTTTGTCTGCAACGCCTAATGCCGGCGATGATGTGCAAGTCGTGGAAAGTGAACGCGCCGCCCGTGAGATTGCAGAAATGCGCAAAACTAAGTTGCGGGATAATAAATTATCGACGCAGCATGCTGCTCGCTTAGAAGATTTATTCGGCCAAGTAAATACTGATAACAGTGTCGTTTATTTGTTATTAAAAACCGATGTACAAGGTAGCGCAGAAGCGTTAAATCAAGCGTTAAATAGTTTGTCGACTAGCGAAGCCAAGGTGAAAATATTATCTACTGCGGTTGGTGGTATTAGTGAATCAGATGTGAATTTGGCATCGGCTTCTAAAGCACGGATTTTAGCGTTTAACGTGCGTGCGGATGCGACGGCGAAAAAAGTAATTGAAGAAACTGGCGTCGAAGTAAAGTATTACAGCATTATTTATGAATTGATTGATGATGTGAAGCAATGGCTCTCTGGCATGTTAGCGCCAGAAGTTCGCGAAGAGTTTGTAGGTTTGGCACAAGTTAAAGATGTTTATAAGTCTTCACAATTTGGTGCAGTCGCAGGTTGTTTAGTTATTGATGGCTCAGTGAAAAAGAACAATCCTATTCGTGTGTTACGCGATAACGTGGTGGTTTATGAAGGCGTGCTGGAATCATTACGCCGCTTTAAAGACGACGTTGCAGAAGTGCGTGCGGGTACGGAATGTGGTATTGCCGTTAAAAACTATAACGATGTTAAACCTGGCGATCAAATCGAAGTCTTTGAACGTATCGAAATTCGCAGAACACTATAAACGAATAAGCGACGGATATTATGGCGAAAGATTATCCCCGTAGTGATCGAGTGGGTGATCAAGTGCAGCAAGAACTGGCTGCACTGATACGCACGGAAGTTAAAGATCCGCGTTTAAGTACTTTATTGACAGTGACCGAAGTGCGTTTGTCGCATGACTTGCAACATGCCAAAGTTTATATTTCCTCGCTAGATAATCGCGGTGAAGAAAGTGTCGAATTATTAAATAGCTATAAAGGACGTGTGCGTAGTTTATTAGGTAAACGCATGCGCTTGCGTGTAGTTCCTGATTTACATTTTATTTACGATACCTTGGGTGAAGAAGGCGCACGCATAAGTGAATTAATTGATCGCGCCGTGGGCAAGCCACGCGCTGATGATGATACTGCGCAATAATATTTCCTGCTTTATTTGTAAAATCCATGTCGCGTAAATCCAAAGGTCGTCCAGTACATGGCGTGTTGCTATTAGATAAACCTATTGGCATGTCCTCCAATGCGGCCTTACAAAAAGTAAAACGTCTTTATAATGCACAAAAAGCTGGTCATACCGGCAGCTTGGATCCTTTAGCGACCGGCGTGTTGCCTTTATGCTTTGGTGAAGCGACCAAAGTTTCCGGTTTTTTATTGGACGCAGATAAACGTTATCTCTGTGAATGTCGTTTAGGAGTGACTACGACCACGGGTGATGCAGAGGGTGAAGTTTTACTGACCCGTGAAGTGCCGGTATTGAGTGACGTTTATTTGCAAACGGTGTTAGCAAAGTTTACCGGCACCTTGCAACAAATCCCGCCGATGTACTCTGCATTAAAACGCGATGGTGTGCCGCTGTATAAATTAGCGCGCAAAGGCGAAACGGTTGAACGTGCGGCACGCACTATAAAAATTTATGCATTACATTTAAATGAATGGCAGGCGGATCGTTTGGTTTTAGATGTAAGTTGTTCCAAGGGAACTTACATTCGCAGTTTGGCGGAAGATATTGGTGAAGCGATCGGTTGCGGCGCGCATTTAACCATGTTGCGACGTATAAAAGCTGGACCGTATGAGATTGAACAAAGTGTTACTTTTGAACAACTCGAACAAGCCTTGCATCGAGTCGAATCTATCGATGCGTATTTGTTGCCATTAGATGGCGCAATCCAAGCGTTACCCGCGATTGTGTTGCCGGCTGAATTAGCAAGACTGATGTTGCAAGGTCAAGCGGTGTCAGTGACGCCGGTGCCGGACATGAAGGGTCTAGTTTGTTTGCGTTTATATCGCGCTGAAGTCGATATGAATGCCGAATCCACGATCGAGACCGCACCCACTTTCCTGGGCATAGGCCAAATTTTGGCGGATGGGCGGATTGCGCCTAAACGTCTGATTTGTGAGTAATTAAACGAGTGGCGTTGGCCTACCAGTCTGGGGCTTTTGGATTGAAATTAAGCCCAAGTAGCTATTCTTTTCCCAGACCTGTGCTGTTAGAATGTGCGCCCTTACGAAGACGAGCGGAATTGGAGTTTTAGGCAATGTCCCTAAGCATTGAAGAGAAAGGGCGAATAGTCAAAGAATACGGTCAAGTCGCCAATGATACCGGTTCACCTGAAGTGCAAGTTGCGCTGCTAACAGCGAACATCAGTGGTCTCACTGAACACTTTACCAGTCACAAGAAAGACCATCACTCCCGTCGAGGGTTGTTACGTATGGTCAACCAGCGCCGCAAGCTGCTGGATTATCTGAAGGGTAAAGATCAAGGCCGCTACAAAACATTGATCGAACGCCTAGGATTGCGCCGTTAATTAACGGCGCAAGTCGTTTCTAGTACCTCATTTTTTTTACCCCAATCGTTGCCGTGTCCACGGCATAGGGAGATATCTCAGTGAAAAGCATTAAAAAAACATTTCAGTACGGTAGTCATTTGGTCACTATCGAAACCGGCGCTGTGGCACGTCAAGCCGATGGTGCGGTGTTAGTCAGCATTGCCGACACCGTGGTTTTAGTGACGGCAGTAGGCCAAAAAAAGGCTATTGAAGGTCGTGACTTTTTTCCGTTGACCGTGAATTACCAAGAAAAAACGTATGCAGCCGGCAAAATTCCCGGTGGCTTTTTCAAACGCGAAGGTCGTCCTTCTGAAAAAGAAACCTTAACCAGCCGTTTGATCGATCGTCCGTTGCGTCCTTTATTTCCCAAAGCGTTCACCAATGAAGTTCAAGTGGTCGCGACAGTGATGTCGTTAAATCCACAAGTTGATCCGGATATCGCGGCATTGATTGGTGCTTCAGCAGCGTTAGCGTTGAGTGGTTTGCCATTTTTAGGTCCTATCGGCGCGGCACGTGTGGGTTATATCGACGGTCAATACGTGTTGAACCCAGAAGCAGCAGTATTAAAAACTTCAAAATTAGATTTAGTTGTCGCCGGTACTGATCAAGCTGTTTTGATGGTCGAATCTGAAGCGGCTGAATTATCAGAAGCGATTATGTTAGGCGCGGTGATGTTTGGTCATCAGCAATTAAAAACTGTTATCAGCGCGATTAACGAATTAAAAGCAGAAGCAGGCAAACCCGCTTGGAACTGGCAAGCACCCGTGAAAGATGAAAGTTTAGCGAAAGCGGTAACGGAGTCTGCGGAAACCGCATTAAATGCAGCTTATAGCGTAGCTGATAAACAACAACGTCAAGATTTAGTCAGCGCAGCGCGCGATGCAGCGATCACTAAATTGACCGCTGAAGGTAGTCAGTGGACTACAGATGCGGTGAAGGGGGCATTTGGTAGCGTTGAAAAGAAAATTGTTCGCGGTCGTGTATTACGCGGCGAAGCACGTATTGATGGTCGTGATCATAAAACCGTGCGCGGTTTAGATATTAAAGTCGGTGTGTTACCTCGTACCCACGGTTCATCTTTGTTTACGCGCGGTGAAACGCAAGCCATCGTAGTAGCTACTTTAGGCACGGGTCGTGATGCACAATTAATTGATGCGATTGAAGGCGAACGTAAAGACAGCTTTATGCTGCATTACAATTTCCCTCCTTACAGCGTTGGCGAAACCGGTATGGTGGGTTCACCTAAACGTCGCGAAATTGGTCATGGTCGTTTAGCAAAACGCGGTTTACAAGCAGTGATGCCGAGCACCGATGAATTTCCTTACGTGATTCGTTTAGTGTCAGAAATTACCGAATCAAATGGTTCTAGCTCAATGGCTTCTGTGTGTGGTGGCAGCTTAGCGTTAATGGATGCAGGCGTACCGTTAAAATCATCCGTCGCGGGTATCGCGATGGGTTTAGTAAAAGAAGGTAATCAGTTTGCTATTTTGACTGACATCTTGGGTGATGAAGATCATCTAGGCGATATGGACTTTAAAGTAGCGGGTACACGTAACGGTGTTACCGCTTTGCAAATGGATATTAAGATCGACGGCATCACCGGCGAAATTATGGAAATCGCATTAGCACAAGCGGCACAAGGTCGTTTGCATATTCTGGAACAAATGGACGAAGTACTGCGTCAACCACGCGGTGAAATGTCTGAATATGCGCCGCGTTATACCACCATCAAAATTAATCCTGACAAAATTCGTGACGTAATTGGTAAAGGTGGTGCGACGATTCGTTCTATCACTGAACAAACCGGCGCAGTGATTGATATTGATGACACCGGCACTATTAAAATTGCTGCGGTTGATAAAATTGCTGCTGAACGTGCGCGTATTATGATTGAAGAATTAACCGCTGAAGTAGAAGTAGGTCGTATCTATGAAGGCAAAGTTGCCAAGATCATGGATTTTGGCGCGTTTGTAACGGTTATGCCGGGCCGCGATGGCTTAGTGCATATTTCACAAATCAGTGAAGAGCGTGTGGAAAATGTCGGTGATAAATTATCTGAAGGCGATATTGTGCGCGTGAAGGTTTTAGAAATCGACAAACAAGGTCGTGTGCGTTTATCGATTAAAGCCGTTACCGAAACAGCAGAAGCGTAATCGCTGTTTGTTAACAAGATCAAAAAAGGGCGCACTAGCGCCCTTTTTTATGTCTGATGCTAATTAAAAGAATCCAAAACATGATATCAAGCGTATATAGAGTAAGTTTCAAAGTTTGGCGCTGGGTAAGGAGATTTTGTGCAGGATGAATTAAATGAATTGTTGGCGAGATGTGCGTTGGGTGACCAACGTGCATTGGCGCGTTTGTATGAACAAACATCGGCAAAATTATATGGTTTGGCTTTGGGCGTGTTACGCCAACCTGAGTTAGCGGAAGACGTATTACAAGACGCATTCTTAAAAATCTGGCGCAGCGCAGAACAGTTTCGTCCTGGTGAGAGTAGCGCATTAACCTGGATGAGCTCGATTGTACGGCATCGTGCCATCGATAAAATTCGGCAACAGCAACGAGATTTTTTGGAGTTCCGAGATAATAGCGATGTTGGCGCTATGCCTGACATGATTGATCATAGACAGCATCCCGATCATGCCGCTGCGATTCGCAGTGATTTGCAATCGTTGATGATGTGTTTGCAAGATTTAGATGAGCCACAACGCAATGCAATTTTGATGTCTTATTATCGTGGTTATAGTCATCAAGAATTAGCAAAGCATTTAACTCAACCCTTGGGCACCATTAAAGGTTGGGTGCGACGTGGCATGGAACGCTTAAAAATGTGCATGGGAGAATTATCAATATGAAAATTGCCCAACGTTATGCAAATCCAGAATTACAAAATAAATTAGCCGGCCAATATGTGTTAGGTACATTACATGGCCGTGCGCGTCAGCGTTTTGAGCGTTTATTGCCGCATGATGCGTCACTGCAAACAGCGGTTGAATATTGGCAACAACGTTTGAATCCTTTAGGCCAATTAAGTCATGCTGTAAAACCGCCCGCGCGTGTCTGGCGACGTATCCAACAAAAAATTGCGCCATCATCACTACCCGTTTGGCAACAGTGGAATTTTTGGCAAGGTTTTGTAACCGCGAGTGTGTTGGCGGTAATTACTCTGGTGTTATTACCTAAGCCGCAAACGAATGTAATGCAACCGACTATTGCCGTTTTACAAACAGCAGATGAGCGCGCGATGATGGTGGCGCGAATGGCAAATGATAATACCTTAATGATTGAAAAAGTTGCGTATACACAAGCACCTGAGCATCACATTATGCAAGTGTGGTGTATTCCTAAAGGTGGTGGTGAGCCGATGCCAATAGGTGTTATCAGTGGCAAGATGGCGCGTTTTGAATTAGATCCGCATAGTTTGCAGATGCTACATGAAGCAGAAGCTATCGCAATTACGTTTGAGCCGATGGATAAGCCGAATATGGATAAACCAACGGGTGAAATAATGTACAAAGGCATTATGATTTAATTAAAAGTCGTGTTTTAGCGATCAATAAAAAGCCGGTGCTTAATTAAGTACCGGCTTTTTTTATAACATTTTTTAAGAGTATTTATTGTTGGACGTTTTCAACAATGCCTTTGCTGTTGAAATGAACAATAAAGCGATTAAATTTGTTTTTCCAATAAGTCCATTGGTCTGCTGTTTTTGGATCCGGTGTAATGTGTTCAGGCGGATAACCCAGCGCGAGTAACACGCCATTTTTGCTCATGCCTTTTTTAGCAAGACCGGTTTTAATGCCTGCTTGATCGGCATTGTTAAGATTTTTTGAAAGAGCAGTGTTGCATTTGGCAGCGAAGACCTTGGCTAAATGATTATCAAATTCGCCAGGCGTAGATTTAGCGTGAAAATCATACGAGTATTCAATGCCAGATTCTTTAATTTTAAACTTCAAACGTTTTTTGCCAGCGTCAGTAATTTCCAAAGCCGTGCACCGCGGAATGAGACCTTCCAGTTGATAATTTACCGATGATAACGTGTGACGAGTAGGATCTGCGTGTAGGTTAAGTAAATTGTAAACGATGGCGCCTTTGCTAAGTTCGGATAGGGCATCTTTTGCCGACACAAAGCCGCTCATTAATATTGTGAGGGTGGTCAAGCTGCTGATCATTAAAATTTTATAAACCGACATAGACGTTCTCCTTATAAATAAAAGCATAACGAAAATAGAATTAAGGAAATAACGAGACGCAATAATAAGTATTTTTTATTACGACCAGCGTTTAAAAATCAAAGAAGTATTAATCCCGCCGAATGCGAAGTTATTGCTCATGACGTATTCGGTAGATAGTTCACGGCCATGGCCGGTGATGTAATCTAAGTCACCACAACGCGGATCAATATTATCTAAGTTAACAGTAGGCGCAAACCAATTACGATTCATCATTTCTATGGTTAACCAGGCTTCAATAGAGCCACAAGCACCGAGTGTATGTCCCATATAACTTTTTAATGAACTAATAGGTGTGCGGGCACCAAATAACTGACTGCTCGCATTTGATTCCGCAATGTCGCCATGTTCCGTTGCTGTGCCATGTGCGCAAATATAACCAATAGCATCGCTGCTCAGTTGCGCATCTTTTAATGCCAGTTCCATCGCGATACGCATGGTTGCAGCGCTAGGTTGCGTAACATGTGCACCGTCGGAGTTGCACGCAAAACCTACGATCTCAGCATAGATTGGCGCACCCCGTGCTTGCGCGTGTTCGAGTTCTTCGAGAATTAAACTGCAGGCGCCTTCACCAATCACAAGTCCGTCGCGTTCTTTATCAAACGGTCGTGGTGATTTTTCCGGTGTAGTATTCATAGTGCTGGTGGCATACAAGGTGTCAAACACGGCCGCTTCAGTAGGACATAATTCTTCAGCGCCGCCGGCCACCATCATCAATTGTTTGCCATAACGAATGGCTTCATAAGCGTAACCGATACCTTGGCTACCTGATGTGCAGGCGCTCGACGTGGGTATTACGCGACCTTTTAATTCAAAAAACACACCGACATTAACTGCAGTGGTATGCCCCATCATTTTTAAATAGGTGTTAGCGGTGATGCCATCCATCGTGTGATTAACTAATAGATTAAAAAAATCAGCTGCGGCACTGGTACTGCCTGTGCATGAACCATAAGCAACACCCATGCTGCCATTACTAATTTCTGGATCATCTAATAAACCCGCATGTGCTAACGCGCGTTCACTGGCAACGGTGGCTAATAAAGCGACCCGACCCATAGAGCGCGTGCGTTTGCGAGTGTAATGCGCAGGTTGTTCAAATCCTTGCACGGGTGCGGCGAGCCGCGTATGCATATCGATGTATTTATCCCAGTCGTGCATAGTAACGATGCCGGTTTTACGATTGCGTAAATGCTGTTCAATAACCGACCATTCTGCACCTATAGGAGTAAAGCCGCCAAAGCCGGTGATAACGACACGTTTCATTAGAGTATTCCTCCGTTCACCGAAATAACTTGGCGCGTAATATACGCAGCTTGCTCAGACATTAAATAAGTTACTAAACTTGCAACTTCAATGGGTTGGCCGACGCGTTGCATAGGAATAATTTTTAATGCTTCAGCAACCACTTCTTGATCAACCACCATATCGGTTTCAATTAAGCCGGGTGCCACACAGTTAACTGTGATCTTGCGTTTAGCCAGTTCTACTGCGAGGGCTTTTGTTGCGCCAATAATACCCGCTTTGGCAGCACTGTAATTAGTTTGTCCGCGATTGCCCATAATGCCAGAAACCGAGGCTAAGGTAACAATGCGTCCCGCCGCGCGACGGCGAATCATCGGCATCACGAGCGGTTGTAAAATATTATAAAAACCATCTAAATTGGTGCGCATCACTGCATCCCAATCTTCGCCGGTCATTGCCGGGAATGCCGCATCACGCGCAATGCCTGCATTACACACGACACCATAATAGGCGCCATAGGTTTCAACATCGGCGGTTAATATTTCATTAGCTGCGGCGCGATCTGCAACATCAAATTGTAAAATACGTGTTTGTCGACCTAATGCTTGAATTTCAATCGCAACTTGTTCAGCTTCTTCGCGACGCGAACGACAATGCAGCACAATGTCATAACCATGGCGCGCTAAATCGAGCGCAATGGCTTTGCCGATGCCGCGACTAGAACCTGTTACAAAAATAGTTAAGCCCGTAACGATATTGTTATTATCTGACATTAGTGTTGTCCTGCTAAAAAGGCGGCCGGATCATCGGGTTGAAACACATTGAGCGCAACGTGAATATCAATCGGTTGATCTTTAATAATAGTATGAATATGACAATCAAAAGCGCTAAGGCCTGCCGCTTCATGATGTTGACGCACGCCGCGTACCGTTAACGTACAGCCTTCAGGAAAATATGAGATGGGTGTTTGATAACGGCGCGTGCCTAATAAAAAACCAATTTTAATTTCGCCGCCTACTTGCAATGCACACAGACCTGCCCACGCGGCAATCGTTTGTGCCATGTATTCAATACCTACCCAAGCAGGTACACCTTTACCCGTTTCAAAAAACATGGCGTCTTTATGAATATGTACGAGACTGGTAACACTTTCAGCGTCGTGTTGAATTAATTCATCGACTAACACCATCGGCGGTGCGTGTGGCAATAAATCGGCAATCGGAGGGAATGTTGTTAGTGTCATGTTTATTGTGCGCGCCCAATGATTAATGAAACGTTATTACCGCCGAAGGCAAATGAGTTGGACATCATCGCGTGTCGCGTTTTATCAAGACGACTATTGTTATCGGTTAAAGCCATCGGCATTAATTCATTATCCCATTGTCCGTCCCAGACATGCGGCGCTAAGCGTTGAGCAGTATTCAGCGACGATAATAATAACCAGCAATAAGCGAGTTCGCTGACGGCTGCTGCGCCCAACAAATGTCCGGTCATGCCTTTAGTGCCGCTGCACGGTGTGTTCGCACCAAACACGGCATGCATAGCTTTGCTTTCCATCGCATCATTTAACGGCGTGCCGGTCGCGTGCAAATTAACATAGGCAATTGCATCACTGTTTAACTGTGCATCATTCAAAGCTTGTTGCATCGCGGCAATCGCACCTAAACCATCGGGATGTGGTGCGGAGATATGATGTGCATCAGAAGATTCACCGCCACCTAAAAATAATATTTCAGCTTGCGCATCACGCTGCATAATAAATAAGGCAGCGCCTTCACCGATATTAATGCCATCGCGTGTCGCACTACACGGCATACAAATACCACTGCTGATGGATTCCAGGGCATCAAAGCCGCGCAAGGTTAATTGACATAGACTATCTGCGCCGCCCACGATAACGGCATCGCATAAACCTAAGCGTAATAAACGACGCGCCGATAAAAAAGCTTTGCCGCTAGAAGAACACGCGGTAGAAATAACATAACGCGGACCTTGTGCGCCGCTGTACCAGCTTAAAAATTCTGTAGCCGAACTTAATTCTTGTTGCGGATAAGAAAAATCATGCGGCAGTTTTCCGTTTTGCATGTAGTGCGCAATAGCGAGTTCACCTTCGCGGATGCCCGAAGTGCTCGTGCCTAATACTATGCCAATGCGCGCCGCGCCATGTTGTTTAATAAGTGAATCAACTTGAGTTTTAATTTGTTCATACGCCATAACCAGTAATTGATTATTACGCGTACGATAAGGCAAAGGCCAATCTGTGTTTGCGGGTAATTTTTGTTCGGCAACAGCGGCTGTGCCCGTATACATTTTGCGACCAGGTGTGAGTGTATCGTTTTCAATCAAGCCTTGGCGTGAGCCCGCTAATAACCCGCTCAATACGCTGTGCGCATCATGACCGAGAGGCGTGACTAAACCGGGAGCTGATAATGAAAATATATTACTCATGCTGTATGCGTAGGCTTATATAGTAGTGGTTGTAATAGTGGCTGTAGAGTCTTAATCAAGTGGATTAATGTCTAAGGTGTAGCCCATGATTTTATCCGTGTAATGAACTTTGCCGGACCATGGTGTAGCACCCTCATATTGCACTTGTGTAATCAGCTGATTTTTTTTATAAAAAGCGCGACTATTAGGTGTGGTTTCAATACGCCAACCATTGGGTTCTAATTTGTCACGTAATGCTTGTTCTGGCCAAAAACAAAATTGAATATCACGTAATACATAAAAGGCATCAAGTTGTGCGGGTAATAAAGGACTGCGATCTACCGTAAAATCTTCGCCGCTTAAACGAATAGTTAAAATACGATTTCCTAAACCACTCATGCCTACTAAAGTAATCACGTCGGGCGTCGCTTCGATTAAGGCCAACATTTCGTGCTTTTGCGCTTGTGATTTATCTTTGGTAAATCGATGCGCAGAATAGTGCCCCACTAAATGTTGTTGAGCATTGCGCGTTTCACCTAAGCTATTGCTCGACAAAGGAAAGCCAGCAGTTAAATCGGGTGGCGCTAAACGTTGATTAGCACAAGCGCTCAACAATAAACTGCTTAGCAGTATTGCGCTAAAATAAAACGGGCCACGATGAGTTAGTTGCTGCGACATATTTCCGCCAAGGTATTTAAGCGGCGCGGTTCGCTCACATAAGGGTTTTTTTGATCCCACGCATAACCGGCTAATATCGAACAAATCATGCCGCGTATTTCTGGAGATTGTCCTTGATAAAAAATAATATCTTGAAAACGTCCGTCATACCACGCTTCAACAAACATACGAAACGCATTAACACCTGCTTGCAAAGGTTTTGCATATTCAGTTTGCCAATCAACGCTACCACCTTGTAGTTGTCGATCTAAAAGATTGGCAGCCATGCTGGCGGATTTCATTGCGATGGTCACGCCGGATGAAAATACCGGATCCAGAAATTCACCGGCATTACCTAACAACGCATAACCCTGTCCATACAAACTTGTTACATCGGCGGCGTAACCGACAATACTGCGTACGGGCATGGCGTATTCTGCATTACGTAATAAATGTTGTAAGGCGGGTGTTTCTTTTACGAGTTGGCGTAATTTAATTTCAGGATCTTCAGGATATCGATCAAGAAACGCTTGTGACGCCACTACGCCTAAGGAGCAGCGGCCACCTGCAAATGGAATTAACCAAAACCATACGTCTTTAAATTCGGGGTGTACTGATACTAAAATTTTATGTCGATCAAATTCGCTGGGTTCGATGTTATCCATCACGTGAGTGAAATACGCTTGACGCACTGGAAACTCAGAAGGCTTGTTGAGATTTAATAGGCGAGGTAAGACCCGACCAAAACCGCTCGCATCTAAAATAAATTTAGCGCGCACCGTTTTTTCGGAGCCATCTATGGCACGCGATACTGCGCTCGGTTGTTGCGCATCAGGCGTTACTGCAATAATTTCTTGTTCGTAAAAAATATTATTGCCTGATTTGGCGGATTCATCGGCCAATAATTTATCAAAACCGGCACGTTGTACTTGGAACGTATTGCCCCAGCCGGGCGTAAATTTTTCACTAAAATCAAAATCAGTGTAGGTATCGCCGCGTCTAAAGGCCGCGCCATTTTTATATTGCAAACCCGCATTGTTAACGGCTTCCAGCATGCCGGCTTCTTCGATAAATTCCATGCACTGCGGTAATAAACTTTCGCCAATTGAAAAACGCGGGAAGGTTTGTTTTTCCAACGTCATGACGCTATAACCTTTACGCGCTAATAAAGCGCCGGCGATCGCACCCGAAGGGCCTGCGCCGACAATTAAAATATCAGGATTTTCTAACCACTTTGCCATTTTACTTTACCGCTAATAAAATTAAGTTTTTTGGGCTGTAACTAAACAGCCATTACTATTTTGGTAATACATATCCACGTGTTTAATTGAAGTTGGAATGTATTGCTATTGTCTAAATTGTTGCCTAAATCTACGTCCACAGGCGCGAGATTGTACCTATTTTAATGGTCAAAATCACGGTCACCGATCACAAAACGGCGACTGCAATGGGGCGTTATTACTTAACCAATTCGAAGATTTTGCGCTCTGCATCTGTTAATGCTTTAGGTTGAGATAAATTGCGTAACTGAATTTCAGTAACGTCACCATTGAGTTCTTTTAGTTTGATGACCGCAGGTTGAGCGGCACCGCTGATCTCGATGTTGGCTAACACACTTTTGAGGCCTGCATTGATAGGGGTTAAGGTAGCGCGCCAACCTTGGTTTTCTTTAACCGCTTCAATAGTAAAATCATTTTGTAAGGATTTGAAACGTCCGCTAATCAACGCCGGCAATAATTCGCCAAATCCCGCCGGCAGCGGAATCGCTTGACGCGGATCATTCGCTGGCATGATTTTGTTTTTAGTAATGATTAATTTATTTTCGAAAGGTTTGATGGTGTGCCACAACACCCCGTATTGAGTATCAAACAAAAAATCGCCTTCGCTAATGAGCGGTTGTTTGAGAACCGCAATATGTTTCTTTTGTAAAAACTCACCTTTTGCTAAATCGGAGGGCTTAAGCTGTTTAAAAATAACATCGATTGAATCCGCAGCATGGGCTGGCGTGATCGATAAAAAACTTAAATTAAAAGCCAGTGCCATAATAAAAAGGCGAGGAAAGATTAAATTATTCATACGGGACTCCAAGTTTTTCAAATAATATTCGTGGGGATACAAAACACATTTCTTTTTTGCTGACATCCACAGCCACTTGAATCGTGTGGCCGCGGGTTAAGCGCTGTTGTTTAGTCAGGCTGGTGACCAAATAGTTTATTTTGAGACGATTTTCCCATTCTACTATTTCAGCTAACACAGTGATTTCTTGCCCAAAATAAGCCGCTTGGGCGTAACGGATATGTAAATCAATGACGGGCCAAGCGTAACCCGATTCGCGCATTTGCGCGTAGTTATAATCAATTTTATCTAACAAGGCACAACGTGCGATTTCAAAATACTTCACATAGTGGCCATGCCAAGCCACTTCCATAACATCGACATCGTGAAACGGCACGCGGATATTTACGCTAGCACCGATAAGTGCAGTGGCCTTGCTCATGATGCTTGCTCTTTAGGAGGCGGTGTGATTTTTGTAGTGTGCCAAAAGTCATAAAAATTGAACCACTGCAATGGCGCTAATTGACAATATTTTTCTAAGACGTGGGCGTAGCGCTGGGCGTAGTGTTGCAAATGGGTTTCACGATCTTTACGTGGCAGTTGAATGACGTCAGCAAAAGGTTCTAAATAAATACGGTAACGATTTTTTTCTTTAAGACAAAACAATACTAAAACGGGACATTTTAATAAGCTGGCTAGAATGTAAGGCCCTTGCGGCAGCGGCGCTGGTTTATTTAAAAAATTAACCAAGCTAACCCGTTCGGCGCTTTGCACCGGTACGCGATCACCGGTAAGAATAATCATTTCGCCACGATTGATGCATTCATTAAGCATCATGGCGGTGTCAGCACCTATGTCGGTGACTTGAATCAAGTTAATTCTGCGTGCTTGCGGTGTTTCGCGTAACAGATGGTTAAATTTAGGATTGTGTTTGGTATGCATTAACACATTAATGACGGCGTCTGGATTGGTTTGGGATAAAGCCCGTGAAATTTCAATGTTGCCTAAATGCGAGCCAATAATTAACGCGCCTTGTTTGCGTCTGACTAAATCGGATAATACCTCGCGATCTTCAAACGTAACATTGTGTTCGCGATAATGCCCAACCCAGGTAATAATTTTATCTAAGGCAACGTGCGTAAATTGATTGAAGTGCTGTAGCGTGCTTAAGTAATTGGGTTTTTTATTTTTAAGCGCCTGCGGGAAAGCCGCATAAAAATGAGTTAAATACTGGTGTGAGCTGCGGCGTGCGGTGGGATGAAATATAAAATAGTGTATAAGCGCCGGTGCGATAGCGATTTGGAAGCCGCGGGCGCCTAATAAACGATGCACTGCTAATAATAAGCGCATGCCGAGTAAAGAACCGCGTTCTTGTAATTGATGCCATTGTTGATGCTTGCGTTGTACTCGGCGCGTGATAAAACGTTTTATTAAACGCATTAACAAAAAGGGCAAGCGCAATAACATGCCAAAAAATAAACGCGTGTGTAATGCAGTGATTAAGGCGTTGTCATTAATTAAATTAAAGTGTGATTGACCATCTTCAGGATAAATGACGCGACTAGGTATTTGTAAGATCGACGTATTACGCCAATAAAGGCGAACCATCACTTCTGTGTCAAAGTCCATGCGCGCGCCTAGCCGCACCTCGTTTATCAATCGCAGCGTAGCGCTGATGGGATAAACCCGAAAACCACACATAGAATCTTTTATCTCGAGTGATAAGGTGTTTAGCCAAACCAACACATGCGTGAGATAACGTGCATATAAACGATGCTTGGGTACGGATTCGTCGTAAACAGGTCGACCACTGATTAAAGCGCTGGGATTTGATTCTGCCATCTTTAATAAGGCAGTTGCATCTTCTATGGCGTGTTGACCATCAGCATCAACTTGTAAGGCATGCGTATAACCATATTCGGCTGCAGCGCGAATGCCGGTCATGACTGCCGCACCTTTGCCTTGATTCACAGTATGTTCTAACAAGGTAAGCCATGAATATTCTTGGGCGATTTTTTGTAATAATGCGCTGCATAGTGTTGAAGAGCCATCGTTGACCACTAAGCATGGCAAATGCAAATGCGCTAAACGATCCAGCACAGCAGGCAACATTTGCGCGTGATTATAAACAGGTATGATGATGCAAGGTTTGAATGACATAAAAATTACACTGTTATCGCATCAGCGCTAAATAACATACGACCAGAAGAATGCTGGCTATGCGCGCTAGTGTATTGAAAATGAAGTTTGTTGGTGACGCTATTAAAGCGCAGCTGTAATTTGATTAAGGTGTTGGGCAGGATGACGTGTTGAAATTTTATGACTTCCATGCCCACAAAATATTCGGGCATTTCAAAATAACCACGTGCTAATTGTGCAGCCCAATGAACTTGCGTTACGCCAGGTAATACTTTCACGTGCGGAAAATGACCTTCAAGATACAGAAGATTTTCTGGTACGGTTAACGCAAGTTCAATAATCGACTCAGTATTTTCTTGCGTACGAGTTTCGCTATTGATGATAGGTAAGGTTACGGCAGAGGTCATGATTCGGACTCAAACAAGGCTATCAAATCGGTTTGTACAAATTTACCCTGTGCATTAACGGGTAGTTGTTTAACGTAGCGCCATTTACGCGGTAATGTTACCGGCTCAAAATAATTGCGCAAAATTTTGCGTAGTTGTTGATTTAACGCATGTTTGCCCTGTGCTTGCAGGATTTTTTCGCCGGCCGCGCTAAGGACAATCGCGGCGCCAATAATTTCACGCTGCGTTGAAGCATCTTTGCTTGCTTCATTTTGCAATACTAAAGTGCGGACTTCGTGTATTAAGGACTGGCGTTGTAATTGTTTTTCTAATTCATCCAACGAAATGCGTTTTTCTTCGATTTTGACAATGCGATCTAAACGACCTAACAAACGAAATTGTCCGTCTTCGATATGGGCTGCGTCAGCCATCGTAAACCATTCTGCATCCAGCAAATTTGCGGAACGTATTTGTAAAGCGTGGCTGGCTGATTCTAAACGAATGTCTACGCCACTGAAGGGTGTCCAGGGCGTATCGGCTTGACGTTCATCTTGTATGCGATACGCGATACCACCGGTTTCAGAGCTGCCAAAAATTTCAAATATCGGCGCGTCTAATATTTCACTGATGGTGCGACTGGCGTCATAACTTAATGGTCCGCCTGAAGAAATCATTTTGCGCAAAGTGCCTTGTGCGCTATTGAGGTCTGCATGTTCGGGTAAACGTTTGTAATGTGCGGGTGAAGAAATAAAAGTAACGGGTGCGTATTGTCGCAACGCGTGACAAATATCGGTTGGATGCTCGAGCATTTCTGCGAGCAATGGAACACCGGCTGATAGTGGCCACATGACTCGAAATAATAAACCATATATATGTTGGTGAGAGACCGTACCTAAAACAGTACTGCCAGCTAATTCGTTGGGCCACGTGGCATGTAAGGTATCGATTTCACGGCAGAGTTGGCGTAATTTTTTTTGCAAAGGTTTTGGATCGCCAGTAGTGCCAGAAGTATAAATTTCAATTTCGATAGCGTCGCCATTTAATGGCGTTGTAAATAATATCGGCGCGCTTGCTGCACGCGTAAATGCAGTAGTGATAATTTTTGTATGCGTATTTTCAAAGTCGCCTAAAAATCCATCGACACACTGTTCGCCCGTTGTTAGTGATGCAATGAAACCGGGTTGACGATTCCCTGGAATGACGATGTGCTTGTCGCTAGCGGCCAAGGCTAATAAACCCACGGCAAATGTTAGCGCGTCATTTGCATAAAGTGCCCAGCGCCTACCGGTGTTTTTTTGTAGCGCACTAATGTTGTCGGCTACTGCCTGTTGAAATGCTGCGCGAGTAATTGGCAGATTATGGCGCCACGCAATAATGTCATCTGCGTTGCGGCTATCGCACAGTAATTGTTCAAATGTCAGATACGACGGCATTAGACTTTTAACACCAGTTTGCGATAAAGCCATTCAGCAGCGAATAAACAGCCCATTAGCGCATACGCAATTAAGCCGTTGTATAAAGCCCAAGTAGCGGTGTCCGCATATACCGCTGTATAAAATGCGACACTTGCATTGAGAATAAAAAACACACACCAAATTACCGTGAAATTACGTGCATGTTGTACGCCAGCAGGTGGGATGTCGGGATATTTAATCCGTGCAATGCGTTCTATTACGCTCGGTGGATAACGGAGCGATAAACCGAATACGCATAAAAAACTGAGATTGACGACCACGGGATAAAACTTTAAATACAGTGCATCTGCGCGCCAAGCCGCTAATAAACATAAAGTGATGGTGATAAGTAAAGTGGCTAAATAAAAACGCCGATTGTTGTCAGCGGGTTTTTTCGGTAATGCGAGTACGCGCAGTAACAGTAGCGATAACAATGCTAATGCTAAGTGAGAAACATGCAGATGAGTAATGCCAAAATAAACGGCGAAGGGATATAAAAAGAGCGCCGCTCCGGTTAAAACTGAGAGCAGAATTTTCATTATGGCTTATTCGGCGGCTAACCCGTGAATGACGTCGACGACGTCTTGTAGCGTGCGCACTTCTTTAAAGTCGTCGGGTTTTACTTTTTTGCCCGTGCGTTTTTTGAGTTCAACAATTAAATCCACTGCATCGATGCTATCAACATCGAGGTCATGATAAAGATGAGCTTCGGGTTTAATTTTGGCAGCGTCAATTTCAAACATCTCAACTAAGATGAGTTTGATTTGAGCAAAAATTTGTTCTTTAGTCAGGGCATTGCTGGACATGACAACCTCTTGCACGAATATTGTAAGCGCTTATTGATGCGGTGCTACAAAAGCCGCTAATGCATTGATGGACGCAAAATGTTTGCGTGTTTCTTCGGAGTCCTTTTCCATTTTAATGCCGTACTGTTTTTGTAATGCTAAGCCTAGTTCTAACGCATCAATGGAATCCAAACCTAAGCCTTCGATAAATAAAGGCGCGTCATCGATGATGTCCGCAGGTGTGACGTCTTCCAAATTAAGGCTGTCGATAATTAATTGTTTTAACTCTAATTTCAAATCACTCATGCGCTTAATACCTGTATTTCGTTCGTTAAATATTCAAAGGGCTTTGGGACAAGCCGCAGTTTTAACTAGCCTTTAAATAGTCGGCTAGATATTCCGTGAGTTTGCGAGCCTTAACGGCGTTCAGCCCATCCCCTTCGAGGAAAGGGGTGATATCAATATCCGCGTGTACTTCAAAATGGAAATGAGGTTTTCGCGGGGGCACATGATACCACTTTTCCTGTTTGGTCAGCGTGCTGGGCTCTGCTGTGATAAGCACCGGGGTTAAAGACGAACCCGCTTGTAAGGCAATATTGGCAGCACCGCGTTGCAGTTTAGTAATAATGCCCGGTGTGGTACGCGTGCCTTCAGGGAAAATAATTAAGGAATGGCCGGCGTTGAGAGTGGCAGCGCAGGCGCTGATCACTTGCTCAGGATCGGTGTCATTTCGAATATAGCCGCAAGCACGTACCGGCCCGCTGGTAAAGGGGTTGTTCCACAGTTTGTTTTTCACCACGCAGCCAACCTGAGGCACGAATGAAATTAAAAATACAACATCAATAAGACTGGGATGGTTGGCAATGATTAATAAGCCTTTTTCATTAGCGGCGTGGCGAAGTTTTTCCAGGCCCGCGGTACTAAAGGTTAAAACACCTAAGCCCTGCATGATATGGGTATACCAATAGAACAGTTTATGAATCACGTATTGCCCCGCACGATGGCGGTGAGTGGGGTGGCGGTAGAAGAGCAGAATCATCAAAGGAAAAATGCTAATACTGAGTAGCACGCCAAACAAACCAAACAAGGCAAAACAAAGCGCTGTAGCGAAAATGCGCCAGTAATAATCAAACACATTGCTGGAGGGCAGGCTAAGCGTTTGCATATTGCCAATGCCAGTGGTGTTCACGGTCTTGCCAATCCACCTGGGTCGCATTGCCAGTCAATAAACGCAATAAACTAAACGCGCTGGGTTCTGGGATGGCGGTGTGACTAAGGCTTGCGGCGGTGGTGAGTTGCAGTTCTAAACGCACCGCACTGGGCGCGGCGCTCAGCACCAAACCCAAGGCATACCGACAGGCGACGCTGTCGGGAATATTGCGGTACACCTCGGGCAAGATGTCGTCATACATCAACACCAGCACCTGCGGATAACGACCTTCGGCTAAGAAACCGGCGGCTTCGATGCACGCGTGTTCTAAACCTGATTCTCCAGCGGCGATCGCATTTGAAGGCAGAGCTTCTTGGCGGGCGATGGTGTATTGACCTACCGCGGCATTGTGTACCGATAAGCTAAAGCCGGTCGGCGACAACGGCATTTGTTCGGCTAAGGCTTTGAGCAATTCAACCGTTTTGTGGTTGTCGCCGTGGCGCGAACAAAAAATCGTCGGCATGGGGCCGTGTTTATCACCGAGTGCATAGGCTACTGCGAGCGCTGCACGATACAGCGGGCTGAGTCGGCGGCGTAACATGGCAGGAATGGCAGAAACATCGGGTTCGCTGGCAGTATCAACCGCAATCGGCGGTACTTGGCCTGGCGTTGCGACTTTAAGCCATGCTGCCCACGCATCGGTCGTATTGAGGCCGGGCGCCCAGGCATGCCAATCCACTACATTCAGTGCAACCGTGTTGGTCATAGGCTAACAGCGCCAAATCCAGAAGGAGTAAGGGGGGCGGCATTGTAGCAAAGCCCGCTAGATTCTCTCCATATTATTGGTAGGACTGCGCGCGGGTTTTTGTTCAATAGTGCGACAAATTTTAATCTGTCAGTGCTTATCTCTTATACTCTGCGCCCTTACTGTTTGATCCCCACTGTGATTGAGGCTGTTATGCGTTTTACCGGAACTGATTCTTATGTTGTAACCGATGATTTAATGCTGGCGGTCAATGCAGCTGTGACTTTGCAACGTCCTTTGTTGATTAAAGGCGAACCGGGCACCGGCAAAACTCGTTTGGCGGAAGAAGTCGCGCGGGCGTTGAATGCGCCGCTATTTCAATGGCACATCAAATCCACCACCAAAGCTCAACAAGGCTTGTATGAATACGATGCGGTCAGTCGCTTGCGTGACTCGCAATTGGGTGATGTCCGAGTGCACGATATTCGCAACTATATAAGGAAGGGTAAGCTATGGGAGGCATTCGAGTCGCCACAGCGTGCGGTGTTGTTGATCGACGAAATTGATAAAGCCGATATCGAGTTCCCCAATGACTTATTACAAGAACTCGACAAAATGGAATTCAATGTTTATGAAACCGGCGAAACCATCAAAGCCGCGCAACGACCCATTTTAATTATTACCAGTAATAACGAAAAAGAATTACCGGATGCGTTTTTGCGACGTTGCTTTTTCCACTACATTCGCTTTCCAGATAAAGAAACGCTGCAACAAATTGTTGACGTGCATATGCCTAATTTAAAAAAAGATCTGCTGCGAGAAGCGTTGGAAATCTTTTTCGAAATTCGTGAAGTGCCAGGCCTGAAGAAAAAACCCTCTACCTCGGAATTACTAGACTGGTTGAAACTGTTAGTTGCTGAAGATATTCCGCTGGATGTATTGCGAAATAAAAATAAAGCCCAAGCGATTCCCGTCTTACACGGCGCGCTGCTGAAAAACGAACAAGATGTGCACTTGTTCGAACGCTTAGCGTTTATGTCACGCCGCACTAACAAACCTTAATCACACTATGTTAATTGATTTCTTTTTAACCCTGCGCAAACATCAAGTCAAAACCTCGTTGAAGGAATTGCTGGATTTGTTGCAGGCCTTAAAAGAACATGTGGTGTTTGGTGATGTTGAAGAGTTTTATTTGCTCAGCCGTTTGTGTTTGATTAAAGACGAAAGTGAATACGACAAATTTGACGTAGCATTTGCCGAATACTTCAAAGGCGTTAATGACATTAATTTAGAATCCTTATTTGAAACGCAGATTCCAGAAGAGTGGGTGCGCAAACTCGCAGAAAAATATTTAACTGACGAGGAAAAAGCGCAAATTCAATCATCAGGTGGTTTTGAAGAACTGATGAAAAAATTAATGGAACGTTTAGCCGAACAAAAAGAACGTCATCAAGGCGGCGGTAAATGGATAGGCACTGCCGGCACTTCACCGTTTGGTGCCTATGGTTACAATCCCGAAGGCATTCGTATTGGTCAACACGAATCACGTCATCGCCGCGCAGCGAAAGTCTGGGATAAACGCGAATTTCGTAATTTAGACGGCAACGTTGAACTCGGCACTCGCAACATTAAAGTTGCTTTAAAACGACTGCGCAAATTTGCGCGGCAAGGTGCAGCCGATCAATTGGATTTAGATGACACCATTCGTTCCACCGCGCACAAAGGCATGCTCGATATTAAGCTCGTGCCAGAACGTCATAACGCTGTAAAAGTATTATTATTTTTAGATATCGGCGGTTCGATGGACGATCACATCCAAATTTGTGAAGAATTATTTTCGGCCGCGCGAACTGAGTTTAAGCATCTAGAATATTTTTATTTTCACAACTGCGTCTACGAAGGCGTGTGGCGCGATAATAATCGGCGCTACAGCGAACGCTTATCCACCATGGATGTGATTCACACGTATGGCGCTGATTACAAATTGGTTTTTGTTGGCGATGCCAGCATGAGTCCCTATGAAATTGCCGCGCCCGGTGGCAGCGTTGAACATTGGAACGAAGAAGCGGGTGCTGTGTGGGTGAATCGTTTATTAAGTCATTTTAAAAAATCGATTTGGCTCAATCCGATGAGTGAAGAATATTGGAGTTACACGCAATCCATTGCGATGATGCGTCAACTCGTTAATCAGCGGATGTTTCCGTTGACATTGTCAGGCCTTGACGCTGGTATGCGAGAACTATTGTAATGCAGGCGCCGTCAATTTCGTTTTGGTATTTTGCAACCTTGCCGAGCGTTATCAAGCGCGGTTTGATTATTGGTTTAATCGTCGGCACCATTTTAAATTTAATTAATCAAGGCGATATTATTGTTGTATTCGCATGGAGCGAAGTTACCTGGTGGCGCGTCGCGTTAACCTACTGCGTACCGTATTGTGTTTCCACCTATTCGAGCGCCATGTCGTTGCGCGCAACCGCGCTTGCGCAAAGCAATGCCTAATATAAAAACGGCTGACACCAATCCAAACAGTCCATCGACGCAATGGTTTTTATACATGGTGCGTTCCGGTGATAACAGCTTGTACACCGGTATCACCACCAATGTTGAGCGCCGCTTTGCCGAACATCAAAGTAAAAGTCCCAAAGCTGCGCGTTTTCTAAAAGCGAAATCGAATTTGCAGCTGGTGCTATCAATGGAAGTGGGTGATCACTCATCAGCATTGCGGTTAGAGGCCGCGATTAAAAAATTATCTAAACAGCAAAAAGAATATGTAGTACAAGATCCACGGCGATTGGCAGCCTTCAGATCCTGAAGTGTGAAAAAGACGCTATAACTATTCACTTCGCTGTATTTAAATGACGTAAATGTTGACGCATGAGTTATTATTTCGATGTGGAAAATTATTTATCCTATTTTTGTCGGCATATAGAAATATATATGCCTGTGGTAACAAGGATTTCAATATGCCAAAAATTAAACCGTTAGCGTTGACCGAGCAGAAGGCTCGACAAATGTTAGTGGAGGTGGGCGCACGCGCTACGCCTAACCGAATTGCAGTACTAATGCTGTTGCTCGACAGCGAATGGGCGCTGAGTCATCAAGATATCGAGCAGCTCTTGCTTAAACGCAAACAGGATGTTGATCGGGTTACTTTATATAGAACGTTGGATTGGTTAGTGGAACATGCGGTCGCACATAAAATTAGCGGTGATGATCGTATCTGGCGTTTTAATGCGCCGACCTCTCAATTAGATGAGCACGCGCATTTCTTTTGTAATAACTGTGGAAAAGTTTTTTGTATAGCGCTAGCGAGTGAAAGTTTGCCCGTCCGCTTACCTGCCCATTATCGTCTAGCTTCCAGTGAAGTTGTTTTGAAAGGGCAGTGTCCGGCGTGTCGTGCCTGATTGTGAAATGTCATATCGTGTAATGTTATAAAGTCGCACACAATTAAAATGCAACTCAGTTGCATTTTAATATGCTCATTGATAAACTCCCCCTCGAATTAACCGAACTCACGTTTTCACATGATTTTTTCATGCATAAAGGCGCGGCTGCGCAGAATAAATAGCGTGGTTTTGTCTGCTAGTAAAAATTATTCCTAAGAGACGATTTCGTCTTGGCGATGTTTATCGCAATTACAAAAGTTACAGGGTATGGAAAATTATTTAATTTTTGATATTACCGGTTTTACGCTGATGTTCATGTTGGGTTTAAGGCATGGCTTAGATCCTGATCACATAGCGATCATTGATAACATGGTTATTCGTATTCATGATCAGCGACCTTCATTAGCGCGTTGGGTTGGGACTCTATTTGCTATTGGACACGGTCTCGTCGTCACATGTATCGCTGTGTTGGTGAGCCTGCTCTCGACAAAATTTAGTATCCCGCAAAATATTAGTGTGATTCTTGAGTGGGTGCCGGTTCTTTTATTGTTGTTAGTCGGCACATTAAATTTAGTTCAATTACTTAAAGGTAATTACGTTAGTCCACAAGGCTGGCGTAGTCACTTTATTCCACAAAAACTTCGTGATGGTACGAGTGCATTGTCGGTGTTATTGGTTGGGGTTTTATTTGCAACAGTATTTGATACCGCCACCCAAGCCGCTGCCTGGGGTTATGCTGCATCCGTCAATCATGGCGTATGGGGTGCATTGGTAATTGGTTTGATTTTTTCGGCAGGCATGATTATTACCGATACGATTGACAGCAATATTGTTTGCGGGATTTTGGCGCGTGCCACAGACGCGACTACTATAAAAACTTATCGTACCTTTTTGGGTTGGTTTATTGTCGCTATGTCATTTGGAGTCGCTGGTTATGCGATTTTAAGCGCATTTAATTCTTCTTTTGAATTAAGCGACGACCAAAAATCTATATTGGGTGTGATTTTTATGTTACTTGCGTTAATGATGTATTTTGTTTTGCTACTTCGAAAGTCTTTTAAATCTTACGCATCTATAGGTTCGCTATGAAAAATAATTTGATTCCAGTAACGGTGTTGACCGGATTTTTGGGTGCCGGCAAAACTACGTTGTTAAATAGAATATTGAATGAACAACATTCTAATAAAATTCTTGTTATCGAAAACGAATTTGGAGAAGCAGGTATTGATAATGCTTTATTAGCCGAATCGATTAAAGAACAGATTGTAGTGATGAACAATGGCTGTATTTGTTGCACCGTACGCGGCGATTTGGTCAAGATCTTGGGTGAGTTTAGAGAAAAATTACAAAACAAAGAATTGGATTTTAATCGCGTCATTATTGAAACCACGGGATTGGCAGATCCTGCCCCGGTGGCTCAAACTTTTTTTATGGAGCCATCCATAGAGTCATTTTATAAATTAGATGCAGTGGTAACGGTCGTCGATGCCGTGCATGGTTCTATGCAACTTGATGAGCATCATGAAGCTCAAGAACAAGTAGGTTTTGCGGATCGCATTTTAATTTCGAAGACGGATCTAGTAGAAGCTGTAGCATATGAAACACTGCAACAGCGCTTGCGAAGTATTAACCAGCGCGCCTCTATCAAAAAAGTGCATTTTGGCGAAACGGATATTAATGAAATTTTAGATGTGAATGGTTTTAATCTAGATGACATCCTCAAAATAGAACCGGGCTTTTTGGAAGAAGATCATCATGAGCATGATGACAATATCAAATCTTTTGTCATCCGCGAAAAGAGACCGTATGTGTTGGACCGTTTAGAAATGGTTATGTCGATGTTAGTGCAGCAATTTGGCAATGACATGCTGCGTTACAAAGGTATATTAAACATTGAGAACAACCCTAAAAAATTAGTGTTTCAAGGTGTGCATATGATTATGGGTGGTCATGAGTTTTCACTGTGGCCCAAAAATGCCGAACGCGAAAGCGTGATGGTATTTATTGGCCGAGATCTTCCAGAGCGCGCCATTAGGAATTTGTTAGATGGCTGTGTGGCCATTTAATAATTGGATTTTTATTGTTAATTTTTAGTGAGGAATAATACGTGAAGTTTTTGACAGCGTTTGTGGTTTTGGTGTTAACCAATGTAATCCCTTCTATCTGTTGGGCGGATATCCAGCATAATCATAAGCCAGAGTCAGAGCCAGCGACGCAGCTGGAAAAGGTTGAGGTTACGGGCGTTAAGATGCGTTTAGAGCAAGCGGGTGTGTTGAAGAATGTGATTCAACAAACCGAGCTTATTTCGCAAGAGTCGATTGAAAAACAACAAGCCAATACGTTGGCTGAAGCCATTCAAAAATCCCCGGGCGTGCGTGTAGCGAACGAATGCTCTATGTGCGGCGTAAAAAGAGTGTTAATGAATGGTATGAAAGGTGAGCACACGACAACGTTAATTGATGGTATTCCAATGTATACGTTGATTTCGGGCTTTTATGGTTTTGATGCTAGCAGTGCTGCGGGCATTGAAAGTATAGAAATAGCGAGAGGCGCGGGCGCTTCATTAGTTGCACCCGAAGCGATTGGCGGCACGATCAATTTAATTACGCGTGAAGCTAAAGAAGATCTTGCTGAAGTAGATATTGCCGGCGGTGAAAATGGTTATAGAAAAACTTCCATATTGGCGACCGGTGTTAGTGATGATGGAAACACACGTGCAACTTTAGTGGGCCAACAAGACACACGTGATCAATATGATGGTGATGACAATGGTGTTAGTGAGTCACCTTCTTTGAAAAATGCGTCTTATGTTGTGCGTATATCTCACGATATTGGTACCAGCGATAATGTAACGTTTCGTTTAGGCAATGTTCGTTCTGAAATATTTGGTGGACCTAAGTTAGGATCTCGTCCTCAGCTGGCACAAACTTTCAGTACACTGGCAAATGGCCCAACAGCAGGCGATTTTTTTGTTGATGGCGATGTGCGTAATCAATACATTGCTAATCCTTGGGAAACTGCCGAATGGATTAAAACTGATCGAGAAGAATTAGCCTTAAGCTGGCTGCACGAAATTAATGAGAAGCTCAATGCTACGTTGTCGTTGAGTACGGTTGAGCATATTCAAGATTCTTTTTATGAAGGCATTGATTATTATGCTGACAACAAAATGAGTAATGTTGATTTACGTTTTAATTATTTCTTAAGCCAGCAACATCTGTTGACGTTTGGTGCGAATATTAAACGCGAAACGTTGCGCTCAGAGAATCTGGCATTACAAACATTGCCTGATTATGTCACTGATAGTTTTGATTACGACACCGACAGTGTCTATGTGCAAGATGTGTGGAAGCCGATTGAAGCGTTAGAAATATCCGGCGCTTTGCGTTATGACAATGTTAAAGCTGATTTCATAGATCCAGCAAAACCCGGTATAGAAATCGAAGAATCCATTGTATCGCCACGTTTAGACATTCGATATATGCACACGGAACATTGGGCATCGCGTCTATCAGCGGGTCGTGGTTATCGCGCGCCTTTATCGTTTTTTGAATCCGACCATGGCATATTGGATTCAGGTTTGGGCTATCAAATAGAAGTGGATAAGCTTGAGCGTTCACTGTCAATGAGTTATGCCTTGAGTTATGAAAGCGACGTGCTTACCACTACAGCATCGTATGTGACTACGTCGATTGATAACCTTGCAGCATTATCTGAAACAGATATGGGTGTTCCTTTGTTGACGCAGTTGGATGAAACCGCAAAAGTTAATTCGGCCGATATTGTGATTGGTTATCGTATTATTGAGCCGTTAACGTTGTCGGCTACTCTAGAACAATTGCAATACGACGATGTATTCAAACAATCATTTTCAATTGCACCTATCGAACGTCGTGCGTCGCTGGGTCTTGATCTTGATATCAATGCATGGGATCTCAGCGTCAGTGCCACGTGGGTAGGGAGTCGTGATCTGACAGATTATGGTTACGAAGGTTATAACCGTTCGGATGCCACTGCGCCTAAAACCACCGATGCACCGGCTTATACCACTGTAGATGCAAAAGTGAGTTATGAGTTTGCAGCGGACTTTAGTCTTTACCTCGGTGCAACAAACTTGTTTGATTATACACAAGTCGGCGATAGTGAAACGCCGTTATTCTATGACGCGACTGGCGGTTATGACGTAGCGTATATTTATGGTCCATTGCGTGGTCGTGAAGCTTATGTCGGAATGAAACTTACATTCTGAGCAATAATCAGACATGAAAATATTACGTAGTACATTCTTACTGTTGCTGTGTTTTTTGGTTTTGCCGTTCAATATGTTAAATACTGCAGCCGCGTCTTCGCTGCTGCAGTATCCGCTCTTCAATTTAAATAATAACCACGCTCAAAGCCTAGATGCTTCTGCTACAGGAAAAATTTTATTAATCAATTTTTTTGCAGCCGATTGCGTGTGGTGTGAACGTCAATTTAAAGCTTTAAATTTATTGCAGCAGCATTGCGGAGCATCGGTTTCTATTGCTGTTGTCGGGGTAGGTGCAGGCAGCATTAATAATTTTCGCAATAAATTAAAATCGCATCAAATTACATTGCCCGCTTATATCGCCGATAAGAAGTTTTTAGCAGCCATAGGCGATGTGCCTTTCACCCCGTATAGTTTGATATTTAACGAGCACAGTGAATATCTAGAAAAAATTAACGGTTACATGGACGCTGAAAAATTACAGCGTTTGCTGATGCAATATCAGCCTGCATTGAACTGTAAAATATAATTCCGGTTTTTGCAGATTCATCGAGAACGCTTTGCAATTTTGCAAATTCCCTTCAGGGTGGCCGCACTCGTGGTTTAATTTTTTTTGGCTGGTAATATTAATTGCTGCCAAACAGTAAGTTTATCCGCAAATGACAAACTTGCATGCGCCGGACTCGTTGACGGCAGCGTCTGATAATGCAGCGTATGCGTCATCACCGTCGGTAGTACATAACGTTTATATAATTTTGCCGCAGTCTGACCGTTGAAATAAACCGTTTTGATCGAAGGATGTGCATTAAAAAAACTTACAAAGTCATTCGCGATAATTGATGATTGGATAATGTTCGCATCCAAACTGCCGGGACGTGCACAACTTTGTAATACATCCCACACCGCGATGCGATTTTTTAGCAACAGCGCGACTCGCTGCTCATACGGCAGCAGCACATCAAATGCAAACAGGCTTGCCATCATTGGCCAAAATCCGTTGCGCGGATGCGCGTAATATTGTGCAGCGCTTAAAGACGCCACTCCCGGCATGCTGCCAAGAATCAACACACTCGCATCGGTGTGCGCCAGTGGTGGAAATGCGAAGAGGGTAGTGGGAGTGTTCATAATGCAGATTATCTAATGAACTGATTATGATTAGGAATATCTTGTTAATAATAGGTAGAAAAATAATAATAATGTCGTCATAATCCTGACGGCGACAAAGGAAAATTCCATGAAAACTGCTAAAAGGGCTCTGACCCCTTTAATTGTTTTTTGCCAGGAAAAGCATGGACAGTTTTATCAGTGAGTTCTTTTTTCCATTTGTAAATCTGATTAACACGAATATCTAATTCACGCGCTATTTGCGTGACGGCTTTATCCGATGATTCTGCTAAACGCACCGCTTCCGCTTTGAATTCTGCACTGAATTGACGGTATTTTTTCGGCATTGCAACACTCCTTAAGTGGGTTAATATAACCTCTTTCGAAGTGCTCGTTAAAGCAGGGTAAGTTCAATCTGACCCCATTGATTCGATTGCCATTTTATAATTTAAATTCACGCCGAAACCAAATAACGAAGGCATCCCACGATTTAATATGTTCGATTTTCGGGAACGCCTCACCTTTTTCCAATATATCAGCCATTTCTAACAGTTCTTTAGTAAGTAATTCTTCGTAATCTTTATCTTTCGCACAAAGATTTTTATCATCATCAAAATGTCCGACCATATGAATCGCTGTTGAGACTGATTTGTCAAGATCTTCTTGTGGTAGCGCGTTCATGAAACTTTCATAGTCAATTTTTTTTGCGGCATACTGTTTTAACATCTTGCCGGTGAGTATCCGCAAATCCTTTATCTCTTGTTCATTCATTAGTCGTGTCCTGTAGTACTACCCATACCCATACCACCCATCCACCTAGGCAAATCATGATACTCTTTCATATTGGGTGACATATGATAGTGAGTATATGGTAGTCCATTGGTTCCGGGGTAGGCTTTATAATCAACCCTAAACACTGGTTTGCCTTTATATCTAATTTGGCATATTTTTCCTTGACCTCATTAAAGGGTCAGAGCCCTTTATGGGCAAACAACATTAAAGGGGTCAGAGCCCTTTAAAGGGGTCAGAGCCCTTTAAAGACAAACAAAGCTCTGGTAGAGTGTGGCTTGATTAGTTTAGGGCTGTGTTATGCCACGTAAACCTCGTTTTGTGATTCCCGGTGTTCCCATGCATATCGTGCAACGAGGGCACAGTCGTGAACCGGCGTTTTTTGAAGACAGCGATTATTCTGCGTACTTGGGCTGGTTGAAAGAAGCGGCTGATCGTTATCAGTGTGCGATTCATGCTTATGTGTTGATGACCAATCATGTGCATATCCTTGCGACGCCCGCAGACGAGATGGGTGTTGCGCGCATGATGCAATACGTAGGTAGACGTTATGTGCCTTATATAAATTATAGTTATGGCACAACCGGTACTTTGTGGGAAGGACGTTACAAAGCAAACCTCGTTCAAGCGAATGATTATCTGCTGATGTGTATGCGTTATATCGAATTAAATCCTGTGCGTGCCAATATGGTAAGTGCGCCTGCACATTATCGTTGGTCGAGTTACCGTGCGAATGGCCAAGGCAAAGTCGATGTATTAATCACCGAGCATCCTTTGTATTTGGCGTTAGGCAGGACAAAAGCGCTGCGTGAAGAAGCTTATAAGGCTTTATTTAAAGCGCATGTGGATGATGAGATGTTAGATGACATTCGTTGTGCATGGCAAAGTGGTACGCCATTAGGCAATGATTCTTTTCGTAAAAAGGTTGAGGCAAAGCTTGATTGCCGTGTTGGGCACGCAAAGCGCGGTCGACCCTCTAAGATCCTCTAAAAGGCTCGCTTGAATTCAAGCGGAATCCTTAATGCGTTAAAGTGAGTATGTGTTTCGATTTTCCATGTGTTTGCACCGGTGCTGCTGATATGCCACTGGCTGAATGAGTTAGTTAAATGAGTGTATTCGCAACAGATGCTTTATATATGCAGCACGCTTTGCAGTTAGCGCAACGCGCGGCTGATGCTGGTGAAGTGCCTGTGGGTGCGGTGTTGGTGAAAGATAATGAAATAATTTCCGAGGGTTGGAATCAGCCGATTGCGGGTCATGATCCCACCGCACATGCGGAGATAATGGTGTTGCGCGCGGCGGCGCAGCGGTTAAATAATTATCGTTTGAATGATTGCACTTTATACGTAACGTTGGAGCCGTGTGCGATGTGTGTGGGTGCGATGATCCATGCGCGGATTGCACGTCTCGTTTATGGCGCAGCGGAACCGAAAACGGGCGCGGTGAAAAGCGCGATGGCGTTGTTAACACATCCTTCGCATAATCATTATATTGCGATGACTGAAGGTGTGTTGGCCGCTGAATGCGGGCAGGTGTTAATTGATTTTTTTGAAGCAAGGCGTGGACTGCGCTGATTAATTTTTTAAACCCAACTTTAGATTAAAGCAGTGGCGATAACGCCAATGACTTTGATGGCTTTATCCACATTATTTAAAACAGTTTTAAATTGTTGAATATCTTACGAATAGAGAGTGTGCGCGTGTTGAGTTGGTCGGCGGTACACGAACCATTCCCTGGTGTTTGCTTATGGGAGGCGAGTCTCCGGGAATTTCAACAGGCTGACCTATTGGGCTGAGTTTGGGGTTTTTAAGGTGGGTCAGTGACGATTGGCAATTTTTTTACTGTGAAAGCCACGGAATTGCTTGATTCGCTTCACATTTGCCAAAAAATGCGTAGAATTCGCGCCTCACGATAAAGGCTGCCCGTGGGGCGGCTATTTCCGGATTCGACAGGATAGGTATTTTTCATGGTAGTGATTCGTTTATCACGCGGCGGCACCAACAAGCGTCCGTTTTATCACATGGTTGTCACTGACAGCCGCAATAAGCGCGATGGTCGTTTTATTGAGCGTTTGGGTTATTACAACCCAGTGGCGCGTGGCAATGAAATCCCTGTGCATTTTGATCAAACACGGGTTGATTATTGGTTGTCGCAAGGCGCGCAAGCTTCTGATCGTGTTAAAAGCTTGTTCAAGCGTGCACCTAAGGCTGCTGCTTAATTAGTTTTTTGATTTCGCCTGGCCCCCTTACAAATTTAAGGGCTGCGAGGGTTTTGCTGATATGACCGAGCCGGATAATGCAGTTATTACCCTTGGCGAGATTGTTGGCGTGTTTGGTGTTAAGGGTTGGGTCAAACTTTTTTCTTATACCGAACCGAAAGAAAAAATTGGTCAATACGCTCCTTGGTTAGTGGGCAATGGCGTTAAAAGCCAGTCGGTGGTGTTGGAAGTTTTACATATCCACGGCAAAGGCTTGATCGCAAAGTTACAAGATATCAATGACCGCGATAGCGCGGCTTTATTGATCGGCCACTCCATTACGGTGGCGCGCAGCGAATTAGCCGCTTTGCCTGCGAATGAGTTTTATTGGCGAGATCTGCTGGGATTGCGAGTAGTGAATCTGCAAGGGATCGAGTTGGGTGATGTTGAGCAATTGTTGGAGACCGGTGCACATGACGTGCTGGTGATCAAAAAAGAGGGTATGGAGACCCTGATCCCCTACGTTTGGAACCATTTTATCTATGCGGTAAATCTGGAAGCAGGGATTATCCAAGTAGACTGGCCAGTTGATTGGCAAACAGATTAGCGTTTGTTAGTTACGGCATTAGGGAGGTTTGATGCGTTTTGATGTCATCACGCTATTCCCCGAATTAGTACAAAGCGTGGCTCTGGGCGGCGTTATTGGTCGGGCATTCGAACAAGGCTTACTCAGTTTGCATTGTTGGAATCCACGCGATTATGCCCTAGATCGTCATCGCACCGTGGATGAGCGCCCCTATGGTGGTGGCCCCGGAATGGTGATGAAGATTCAGCCATTGGAAGATTGTTTAGTGGCAGCACGCGCTGCGAATCCTACGGCGCAAGTAGTGTATTTATCGCCGCAAGGTCGAGTGTTGCAACAGGCCGCCGTGCAAGAATTTGCTGCTGGCCAGGATTTGATTTTGATTGCCGGTCGTTATGAAGGCATTGATGAGCGGTTTCTTGAACGTTATGTCGATGCAGAATGGTCGATTGGTGATTATGTAATAAGTGGTGGGGAATTAGCCGCCATGGTGTTGATTGATGCGATAGGTCGGCAATTGCCTGGTGTATTAGGTGATGCAGATTCAGCGTTACAAGATTCGTTTATGACGGGTTTGCTAGATTGCCCTCATTACACGCGTCCTGAAGTTTATGATGGCCAAACAGTACCAGCAGTTTTGTTGGGCGGTGACCATCAAAAAATTGCGCAATGGCGTCATCAACAAGCGTTATTACGAACGGCGCAGCGTCGACCGGATGTGTTGAGCGCGCAATGGCCCAGTCTTAGTGCGAATGATCGTGCTTGGTTGAGCAAAAATGCACCGGATATAGCGTGGCTTGAAGTGCTCGCTGTAAACGGAACGAATGTGAAAGATTGAATATTGAACTATTAAGGTGATGACCATGAGCAACATCATTGCACAGCTGGATGCCGAACAACTGAGAGAGATCCCTGATTTCGCCGCGGGTGACACCGTGGTGGTAAACGTGAAAGTAAAAGAAGGTACCCGTGAGCGGGTGCAGGCTTTTGAAGGCGTGGTTATCGCGATTCGTAATCGGGGTATTAATTCTGCGTTCACAGTGCGCAAAATTTCGCACGGCGAAGGTGTTGAACGCGTTTTCCAAACGCACAGCCCGATCATTGCTAGTATTGAAGTTAAGCGTAAAGGCAAAGTTCGTCGCGCTAAGCTGTATTACTTACGTGAGCGTAGCGGTCGTTCTGCCCGTATTAAAGAAAAACTCTAAACAAAGCCTAAAGATTATTGGCCAGTGGCCGATAAACCTTTTGAGTTCGGGCGCCCCATCGCCCGCGCTTGTTTGGGTTCCCCCCCATGTGCGCTGCACAAGTGCACAACCTAACGGGCAGTTCCACGGAGCTGCCCGTTTGTTTATGCTAGGCCCCCATGTTGATGCCCACTCTTTATAAATATCTTCGAGCTTGGTCGCGATGCCGTGTTGCGCTAGGTGCAGTGTTGTTATTGCTCGCTTATCAATCGCCAGTCATTGCTCAAGATTTACGCACGATTGGCCAATTAGCACGCGATGGTGCGCCTGAGTTGGCGTTGAAGTTACTCGACAATGTGCAGCCGTCTGCGCAAACAAATCTTGAAGGTTGGTTATTTTTTGAGCAACAGCGCATCAATATCATGCGTGAAAATGCGCAATGGGATTTACTGACGCAGCGCTTGCAACAATTGCCTTCGATCGTACCCGTCGCGTTTCGTCACGAAGCATTATTAGAATTAGCCAATGCAGCTTTACAACAAGGCAAAGGTGTTGCCGCACGTGAAGTTTTGCAGCAATTAATTTGGCATAGCGATCCTGCACCGACGGCTGATAATTTGGCGTTGTTTCGGCGTTTAATTATTCGTAGTTATATTATTGATGATCGCTTGGAAGATGCGGAACGTAGCATGTTGCGTTATCAACAAGACTACGGCGACAAAGGGCTGGCCTGGGGCAAATTACGCGCACGCGTGTTGCTGTTAACGGCGCGCGAAGCAGAAGCGCGAGATTTATTACAGCAATTAACTGAATCTGATGCTGAAACCATTGCGTTGAAATTATTAGCGCAATTAAAAACCCAGAGTCGCGAACTTAAAAACATTTCGCAGGAAGCGCTGGCGCAATTAAAGATAAAAAATCTCGAGGATATGGATCGTTCACGCTTGTGGTACATCGTCGCTTTGACGGCAAAAGAAAGCAAAGATTATCCAGCGCAGATTCGCGCATTGGAAAATGTTGTAATAAAAAATGCCTATGTACCTAAAGATGATCGCCTTTTTAAAATAAAAAACGATGTGTTATGGGATAGTTATCTGCAATATGGTCTAGCACAAGGTAATAGTTTGCAATTATTGATTGGCCAAGATAAAGATTGGGTCATCGAAGCCAATAAATGGTTTCGCGATCAGCCCACCCAAGCGCGCGCATTATTTACGGTAGTCATGTTAAAAGGTTTAGCCGGTGAACAACGCGATGAAGCATTTGCGCGTTTTGTTGAGTCATTAGAAACACAAACTGATGGCATGCTGGTGGTTAGGCAATTATTTTTATACAGCGATATGTTTGCGGATGTGCAGCGTCTTCCGGCAGCGCTGCGTTATCGTTTAGTCGATGATGCCTTGGCGCGTAATGATTTAGCTGCGGCCAATCGCTTAATGGCGGATTTAACTCAAGCGCCAAAAAATTCAGATGCTTTAGAGTGGGCACTGCGGCGCGCACGCGTGTTTATTTTAAGTGGTCGTGCCAAAGAAGGTATAACAGCTTTGAATGCTGGTTTGGATGCACAGAAAACTCTGGATAAAAATCAACTCGATAAAGTCTTGCAAGTGATCTTTGATTTACAAACCGTGCGCCGCGATGAAGATGCACTATTAATGTTTACCGAATTGCTGCGTAGACCTTTAGCAGACGGAACGCGTCGAGAAATTTTATTTTGGATGGCGGATTCGTATAAAGCGCAAAAAAATGCACCCTTAGCCGCGGCTTATTATTTGAATTCTGCGACCTTATTAGACGGGCGCGGCGATGATCCATGGGGACAAACCGCACGTTTTCAAGCAGCCGATGTTTTATTAGAGGCGGGTTTGTTTGACGATGCGCGACGGATTTATCAGCAATTGCTGAGCGTGACGCAAGCGGCGGATCGACGCGCGATGATCAAATATAAATTACAAGAAATTGGCTTGCGCAGCCAAGCAACACAACCTTAAACGACTTGAAGTTGGTCGGATTGACCTTATATCGGTTAGCTGATTGGAATTTCGCATTATTTTTAATTTTTATATTAATTGATACCTAGGAACAGAACATTATGAGCACAGCTACCGCGAGCGTTAATCCCGCTGATTTAAAAGGTGAGAGTTTTGAGTTTCAGGCTGAAGTGCCGCGTTTGCTGCACCTGATGGTGCACTCGCTGTACTCTAATAAGGAAATTTTCCTGCGTGAGTTGATTTCGAATGCGTCGGATGCGTGTGACAAATTACGTTTTGAAGGTTTAAAAAACGAAGCCTTGTTTGAAGGTGACGGTGACTTGCACGTCACTATTCGTTTTGATGCAGATAAAAAAACGCTAACCTTCAGCGACAACGGCATTGGTATGACCCGCGATGAAGTTATTGCTAATTTAGGCACCATCGCTCGTTCGGGCACGCGTGAATTTTTTGCTTCTTTAAGTGGTGACCAAGCTAAAGATGCGCAATTGATCGGTCAGTTTGGCGTAGGCTTTTATTCTGCTTTTATCGTGGCCGATGAAGTGACGGTGGAAACACGTAAAGCCGGAACGCCGATTGAAGAAGGTGTGTTGTGGCGTTCCAAAGGTGAAGGCCGTTATGCATTAGAAACTATTAGCAAAAAAACGCATGGCACGGAAATCACTTTGCAATTAAAAGAAGAGGAAAGTGAGTTTTTAGATGCATGGCGTTTACGCAGTGTCATTAAACGTTACTCTGATCATGTCACTTTGCCGATTTGGTTGGTTTCGCCGGCAGATAATGAAGATGAAAATGCCGAAGAGAAAGCCGCTGACAAAAAAGAACAAATAAACAGTGGCACTGCTTTGTGGCGTCGTTCGAAAAAAGATTTAAAAGATCAAGACTATATCGATTTTTATCAGTCTTTGTCACATGACTTTCAAGCACCATTAGCATGGACGCATAACCATGTTGAAGGTCGCCAAGAATATACCAATTTGTTTTATATTCCAGCGGTTGCGCCGTTTGATTTATGGGATAGAGAGCATGTGCAAGGTGTGAAACTGTACGTGCAGCGCGTATTTATTATGGATGATAGCTCGCAATTGCTGCCGCGTTATTTGCGTTTTGTGCGAGGCTTGATTGATTCAAGTGATTTGCCTTTAAATGTCTCGCGTGAAATTTTACAAAGTAATAAGTTACTTGAAAGCATTCGCAGCGGCTCGGTAAAAAAGATTTTAGCGTTATTGCAGGATGTCGCAGATAAAGAAAGCGAAAAATATAAAACGATTTGGTCGCATTTTGGTAATGTGATTAAAGAAGGTGTTGGTGAAGATGCTGCTAATCGTGAAGCGATTGCTAAGCTATTGCGTTTTGCGACGACCCGCAGCGACGCGGGCAAGCAAGAGGTGTCTTTGGATGAGTATGTGGCGCGCTTAAAAGACAAACAAAATCAGATTTATTTTGTAACAGCGGACAGCGAGACGGTTGCGCGCAATAGCCCTCATTTGGAAATATTCCGCAAACACGACATCGAGGTTATTTTATTGCACGACCGAGTTGATGAATGGATGATGCAGTTTTTGCGCGAATACGCGGGTAAATCTTTTGTCTCGATTGCTAAAGGCGATTTAGATTTAGGTGATCTGCTAAGTGAAGCGGATAAACAAGCTGAAGAAGTTATTAAAACCGAAGCGCAAGGTTTGGTTGAACGTTTGCAAAATGCATTGGTAGAACAAGTGGATAAAGTGCGCGCAACCACGCGTTTGATTGATTCGCCCGCGTGCGTGGTGTTGCATGAACATGAAATGGCTTTGTATATGCAAAAGTTGATGAAACAAGCCGGGCATGATGTGCCAGGCAGCAAACCGGTTTTAGAAATTAATCCGCAACATCCTTTACTGCAACGTATTGCGAGTGCTCCCGCTGAAGATTTTTCTGATTGGGCGCAGCTATTATTAGATCAAGCTTTATTAGCGGAAGGCGCGGCATTGCCAGATACCGCTGCTTTTGTAAAACGCATGAATCGACTGTTGCTGCATTAAGTTCTTTGCATTGGGCGGATAACTCACTATAAGCTTTACAAAAGCTTTTTTTAGAAGGGCAAGACTTTATTTATGAGCACGACCGGTGTCTGGTTTTCTGATGTGTGGATGACTGTTTTTGACCTGGTCGTGATCATCTGCGTCACCGTTGCGGTGAGTGTGGTCTTGCGTTATCGCCGTCAATTTGAAGACACTAGTGGGTTTTATATTATTTTGCTGGGTCTTTGTAGTTTCTCTTTTAAACATATCATTGATGTTTGCAGTATCTGGATGTTGCCCTGGTGGTTTACGCCAGCTGAAGCTGCGCACATTACTAATTCCATTCGCGCTTACGTCATTGGTTTTTTTGCTTTGTTCGGCATTATCTGCGTTTCTATTGGTGTGGTTTTTTTAACGCGCAATCTATTAGGTCAGCAGCGACGATTGTTAATGGCAAAACAATCATCAGAACTATTGAGCCATTTTTTGCAAAGCGTCATGGACGGCATTGCTGAACCGATTATGGTAGTGAATCGAAATTTAGAAATTACCTTATGTAATCGAGCAGCCTGTGAATTGTGGGGTTGCGAACCTGGGCAGCAAGGTTTGCGCTTGTCAGATTTGATGGTCGCTGATGAAAGTTGGCGCAGAAAATTACTGGATGGCGTGTTGTTTCAATATGCTGAGTTACGCAGTGTTGAGTTAGTCGTAAAAAATGCTAAAGGTGATTTATTGCCAATGATATTTTCAGCGGCAATATTGCAAGATGTAAACGATGGTGTTCAACAAGATGGACGCGTAGTTGATAATGCGTTGTGTGTTTGTGTTTTATATGATGTTTCTGCGTATAAAGCCGTTGAACAAGAGCGTTTAACATTAGAGCGACAATTGCGGCAATCGCAGAAGATGGAAGCATTGGGTGTGCTCGCTGGTGGCGTTGCGCATGACTTTAATAATATTTTAGGCATCATTGTCGGCAGTAATGAGTTGCTGCAATTGTCTATGAGTAATAATGAAGAAGGCCGTCATTATGCAGAACAAATTCGCCAAGCGTGTGATCGAGCTAGTAATTTAATTAGACAAATTCTTGCGTTTAGTCGTCGGAGTGCGGAAAAGCATGAAGCGTTTTCGCCACAAGCGGTGTTGCGCGAAACCTTAGAAACATTGCGCGCCACTTTACCGGCCAATATTGATATTCGTGTTGATGCGCATGTTGATAAAGCGCGCGTGCATGGTGATGCAAATCAATTTCAGCAAATTTTATTAAATTTATGCACCAATGCTTTGCATGCCATGGAAGCAAATGGCGGCTTGCTTGAAATAACCTTAGTTGCGTTACCGGCGGGTGTGACACCGCTGGCAAAAAATAAAGCGCGACAAGTATTGGAAATGCGCGTCAGTGATACCGGCGAAGGTATTAATGCTGAAGATTTAGCACGTATTTTCGATCCCTTTTTTACAACTAAACCGCGCGGCAAAGGTACGGGACTTGGTTTGTCGGTCGTGCATGGTATTGTCGAGCAGCACCAAGGTGCCATTAAAGTAGAAAGTGAACGCGGTGCGGGTACTACTTTCCATATTTATTTTCCGATCACGCATGATAGTGCGGTGGCTATTTTAATTGAAACCATGGATGTGGCGCCGGCGACCGGTGATGGCCATATTTTGGTGGTGGATGACGAAGAAGATTTGGCCGTGTTGTATCAAGATTATTTGCAAAATTTAGGTTATGTGGTCACGGCGTACACTGATCCGCGTGAAGCCTTGATCGCATTTCAAAAAAATCCTGCGGGTTTCGATTTGGTGTTTACGGATCAAACGATGCCGGGCATGATCGGAATGGATTTTGTTAATCGAGTGCGCCGTATTCGTGCCGATATGCCAGTAATTATTGCGACTGGTTATAGTCATTTATTAAGTATGGATACGATAGAATTGTTAGGCATGGCGCAGTTTTTGCAAAAACCCGTGTCGTTAAAACAATTAGCTAAAGTAGTAGCAGAGTTGTTGCTTAGTCATAATCAGCAGCATTAAGCCTTCGCATTATTTTTCATGCATGCTGTTGCGAATAAAAAATTACAAAGGTGAACGAGATGTCCGATAAAATGTTTTTGCGCAGTACCGATATTCAAGCATTGCCGGAAGAAGCGAAACGGCATTTTTTAAATAGCAAAGCGACGCGTCATACAAAATCTTTGGGTGATGCGGCAGGTCTTAAAAATCTAGGCGTACACTGGGTGCGTGTAGAAGCAGGTGATGATAGTACCGAGTTTCATGTGCATCATTATGAAGAAGAGTGTGTATATATTATTGCAGGCACTGCTACCGCTATTTTAGGTGATGAAAGCTTTTCGGTTATGGCGGGTGATTTTATTGCTTATCCTTGTAACGGCGTGCCGCATAAAATAGTCAATCACAGCAGCGAGCCTTTGATTTATTTATTAGTCGGCGAACGTCGCGCGCATGACATTTCTGATTATCCGGCTGCGGGTAAACGGTTGTATCGCAATACAGGTCGTTGGGACTTAGTTGATCTAATGGCCATAGATGATCCACGTAAGAAATTACCGCGTTAAATTTTTAGGCGCATAAATCTAGCTGCTTGCACATTCCATGTCGTCATCCCATAAATTAACAACACCGCAATCGGTCGCTGTCATTGGCGGCGGTTTGGCTGGCATTTGTTGCGCAACAGCTTTAAGCGCAAGCGTGACAGACGTTACGGTGTTTGAAGCCAGTGATGAAGTGGGTGGACGTTTGCGCAGTTTGGTGATTGATGGTGTTGCAGCAGATTATGGTGCCCAGTATTTCACTGCTCGCAGCGATGAATTTACGGAACAAATAAAAATTTGGCGTGATGATTGGTTAGTAGATGAATGGCAAGGCTGGTTGGTTGATTTGCATAATGGGCAAGCAATAAGTCATGTTGATAATGTGGCGCGTTATGTAGGTCGACCGCAGATGCAGGTTATGGTGAGTGCTTTGGCGGAAAGTTGTAATGTCCGTTGCGGCGTAACAGTAGATGTTATTAAGCGCGAACAACAACGCTGGAGCTTAGCGGCTGCAGGAATTGAGTTAGGTAAGTTTGATGCCGTGGTATTAGCGGTGCCCGCACCTCAGGCGATGGCTTTATTAAATGTTTGGCCGGAGGCACAACAAGAACTAGCGGCGGTAGAAATCATGCCGTGTTGGAGTTTGGCCTTACAATTTGCTGAGCCCTTAGCCGTGGGTTACGACGGTGCCTATGTGCTGGAATCGCCTTTGGCTTGGATTGCCCGTGACTCCAGCAAACCAGAACGCAGTGGAGCAGATACGGGACCCGAAATTTGGATTTTACAAGCCTCGCCCGAATGGTCGGAAATGCACAGTCACCTTAGTCAGAGTGAGGTGAGCGCTCTTTTAGTGGCGGCATTTTGCCAGGCAACGCAAATTTCTTTGCCAGCCCTTGAGCGCCAGCGGTTACACTACTGGCCTTATGCGCAAACCGTCCGACCCTTGGGCGCCGCCTATTTATATTCGCCGGCGCTGCAACTAGGCATATGTGGTGACTGGTGTTTGCGTGGCCGCGTTGAAGCTGCATTTCAAAGTGCGGATGCACTGGCAAAACGCATGCTGCGAGACGACGATATTTCAGATAATAGTTTAGTAGAAGGTTAGAACGATGAAAAAAATTGAAGCGATTATTAAACCCTTTAAATTAGATGAAGTGCGCGACGCTTTGTCGAATGTTGGAATTACAGGCATGACCGTCACTGAAGTGAAAGGTTTTGGTCGCCAAAAAGGTCACACCGAAACTTATCGCGGTGCTGAGTATGTGGTGGATTTTTTACCTAAAGTGAAATTAGAAATTGTGATTGCCGATGATCAATTAGAACAATGTTTAGAATTGATTCGTAATGCTACGAACACTGGCAAAATCGGTGATGGAAAATTATTTGTTTACAATGTCGAGCGTGCAATACGCATACGCACAGGTGAACAAGACGACGCAGCGGTGTAACTCACCCTATATAACCTTATGAGCCTAGCTCATAAGGTTGATTGAATTTACTTTTAAGGTATCACTCATTAACCCCGTCATTATTCCCCGTGCTGAGCACGGTATTTCTCGCCAGCAAATTAGCGATAAGGCGTTGAAAGTTTTGTATCGACTACATGAAGCCGGTTTTCGTGCCTGTTTAGTCGGCGGTTGTGTGCGCGACTTATTATTAGGTTTGCGTCCTAAAGACTTTGATGTCGCCACCGATGCGCGACCCGAACAAGTGCGCGAAGTATTCGATAATTGTCGTTTAATTGGTCGGCGTTTTCGTTTGGCACATGTGCATTTTGGTCGTGACATTATTGAGGTTGCAACATTTCGTGGCCAAGATGCAGCCGAAGATGATGCGGATGATGCGCGTTTAATTGATGACAGCAAAGAAGGTCGTATCGTTCGCGATAATGTTTACGGTACTTTGGAAGAAGATGTATGGCGGCGTGATTTTACGGTCAATGCGCTGTACTACGACATCGCCAATTTTTCTATTATTGATTACGTTAATGGCATGCAAGATTTGCAAGCCGGCGTTATTAAATTAATCGGTGATCCAGAAGCGCGTTTTCATGAAGACCCAGTGCGTTTATTGCGCGCGGTGCGTTTTACTGCAAAATTAGGTTTTGTGTTAGATCCTGCTACAGAAAAACAGGTTTTGCCGTTAGCATCATTGTTAGCGGAAATGCCCAAAGCGCGTTTATATGATGAAGTTTTGAAATTATTTCAAAGTGGTCATGCGGTGCGTAGTTTAGTGTTATTGCGTCAGTATGATTTATTTCGACATTTGTTTCCGTTAACAGAAGCCTGTTTGCAGCACGATGGTGAGTTATTGTTGAGTATGCTCAATCAAGCTTTAAGCAACACTGATGCGCGCGTGGCTTCAGGTCGAGGTTTGAATCCGGCTTTTTTATATTCGGTGATGTTGTGGGCGCCGATGATGAAAAAAGCAGGATATGCAGTACAAGATGCTTCGCCGATTATGGTTGATTTGCAAGACGCTGCGGGCGACGTCTTAGATGGTCAAGCGAGTGCTACGGCGATGCCGCGTCGTTATAGTGCCATGGTACGTGAAATTTGGGCTATGCAGCCGCGGTTAGAGCGTTATCAAGGTCAACGCGCGTTGTTGCAATTAAGTAGTCCTGCGTTTCGTGCGGGTTATGATTTTTTATGTTTGCGCGCACCGTTAAATCCTGTACTAGCAGAACGTGCTGCATGGTGGACGGAGCTACAAGAACAAAATCCAGTGGAACAAAAAAATCTTGCACAAGCGTTAATCAAAGAAAAATCCGATAAACCGCGTCGACGTCGGAGAGTGCGGCGTGAGCGATAATTATGTTGATGCGTATATTGGGTTAGGCGCCAATTTAGGCGATCCGATTGCGCAATTACAATCGGCGTTGCGCGTATTAGCCTGTATGGAGCACAGCGAATTAGTCGCGGTGTCACCGTTTTATCGTAGTCCACCGATGGCGATTGATGGTGAAATTCCTGATCAACCGGAATACATTAATGCCGTTGCTCATTTGCGCACGAAGGTATCGGCGCAACGTTTATTAGCAGCATTGTTATATATTGAGCAAACGCATGGTCGGGTGCGTGATGGTCATAAGTGGGATGCGCGTACGCTAGATTTGGATTTATTATTGTTTGGTGATGCAATAATTAATGAGCCAGGTTTGCAAGTGCCGCATCCCGGTTTAGTAGCACGCGCATTTGTTTTGTATCCTTTGTATGATTTGCAGCAAAATATATTACTGCCTGGTATTAATAATAATTTAGCGCAATTATTGCAGCACTGTCCGTTGGCAGGTTTGCAGAAAATTAATGAGATCGCTTGATGAGCGTACCTAGTTTCATTGTTGTTGAAGGACCCGTGGGCGTAGGTAAAACTACCTTGAGTCGACGTTTGGCTGAAAGTTTTGGGTCTGAGTTATTATTAGAAGCGCCAGATAAGAATCCGTTTCTGGAAAAATTTTATCGCAAGCCCCGCCAACATGCCTTGCCTACACAGTTATTTTTTTTGCTACAGCGCGCGCAGCAGTTACAAGAATTACGTCAATCAGATTTATTCAATCCGGTTCGCGTTGCAGATTTTTTAATGGAAAAAGATCGTTTGTTTGCGCAGCTAACGTTAGATGCTGACGAACTAACTTTATATAATCAAGTGTTCGAGCATTTGACCATTGATGCGCCTAAACCCGATTTGGTTATTTATTTGCAAGCACCAGTGCAAGTATTGTTGACGCGTATTCAGCGCCGAGGCGTGCATTATGAGCATTGGATTCAACCTGGTTATTTGCAGCGTTTAGTCGATAGTTATACGCAATTTTTTTATGACTATAGCGAAGCACCTTTGTTAATTGTGAATGCAGCAGAGGCGAATTTTGTAGAAAGCGAAACTGATTATCAGCAATTGCTAGATCAAATTCGTAAAGTCCGTAATGGTCGGCATTATTTTAATCCGGTGAGTTTAACGTTGTCCTAAACGTTGTTGAGGCAAATATTATGAGCACATCACCTTATCAAGGCACTGCAAATAGTGCGCCAATTAAGCGTACTGTGACCGTTAAAACACTGCGTGATATGAAAAGCAGTGGTGAAAAAATTGCAGCATTAACTGCGTATGATGCTTCTTTCGCAGCATTATTAGATGATGTAGGCGTTGATATACAATTAGTCGGCGATTCTTTAGGTAATGTTATCCAGGGTTTAGATAGCACCTTGCCGGTGTCGGTTGATGACATGATTTATCATGCGCGGGCTGTCGCTACGCAATGCCGTCATGGTTTGCGTATGGTTGATATGCCTTTTATGAGTTATTGGTCGATTGATACTGCTTTGCAAAATGCTGCGCGTTTAATGAAAGAAGGTGGCGCGCAAATGGTGAAGTTGGAATGCACACAAGCGCAAGAAGCGATTATTCGTGCATTGGTGAATGAAGGTATTCCGGTGTGCGCGCATTTAGGTTTGCGTCCGCAATCGGTGCATAAACTAGGTGGTTATCGCGTACAAGGTCGAGACGCGGCAGCGGCAGAAGCGATGTTAATTGAAGCGCAACGTTTACAAGACGCGGGTGCGGATGTGTTGTTATTGGAAGCGGTACCTGCTTCATTGGCTGCGCAAATTACGCAACAAGTAGAAGTGCCGGTGATTGGCATTGGTGCGGGTTCTGATTGTGATGGTCAAGTGTTAGTGTTGTACGATATTTTGGCGATTACGCCGGGTAAGCGCCCGAAATTTTCCAAAGATTTTTTAGCAAATGGCGGTGATATTCGCGCGGCTATACAAACTTACGTTAATGACGTTAAAGCTAAACGTTTTCCTAGCAGCGAACATAGTTTCACTTAAGAGTTTTAAAGTATGCGTATAGTGGAAGAGGTGAGCGCTTTGCGCCATCAATTACGCGCTTGGCGGCGCGCCGGCGAAAGTATTAGTTTTGTACCTACAATGGGTAATTTGCACGAAGGTCATTTGCGGTTAGTGCGAGAAGCGCGTCGCGCTGATCGTGTCGTCGTTAGCATTTTTGTTAATCCTCTGCAGTTTGGTCCGAATGAAGATTTTGCAAACTATCCGCGCACCTTAAATGAAGACTGCGAAAAATTACGCAATGAACGCGCAACGTTATTATTTGCGCCATCACCTGAAATTTTGTATCCCGAGGGCGAACCAACAATGCGCGTACAGGCGGGCGCGTTGGCAGAACGTTTATGTGGTTTACATCGACCGGGACATTTTGATGGCGTAGCGACCATAGTTGCGAAATTATTTAATTTGGTGCAACCCGATATCGCTGTTTTCGGCAAAAAAGATTATCAGCAATTAGCAGTAATTAAACAGCTAGTGCATCAGCTGAATTTTCCGGTGGATATTATCGGTGTTGATACGGCGCGCGAAGCAGATGGCTTAGCGATGAGTTCGCGCAATCAATATTTAAGTCCGGAAGATCGTCAAATAGCGCCACAGTTGTACGCTGCATTACAGCAAATTGCTGCTGCGGTAATGAGTGGCAGACGGGATTATCCCGTTTTGCAAACCAATGCGATAAAAGCCTTAAAGAAAAGCGGCTGGCAGCCCGACTATGTGAAAATCTGTCGACCGCAAGATCTAGCGCCCGCGAATGAACAGGATGCGCAATTGGTGATTTTGGCCGCCGGTCGACTCGGCACCACTCGACTGATTGATAATCTAGAATTTGCGATTTAAACCAGTTATTATGCCCCGTCTTTGATAGTAACTCTGTTTACTATTGGTTTTTTTAATACTTAAAGTTGTAGGGGGCCGGTGATGCAAATTACATTGCTCAAAGCTAAGTTGCATAAAGCTATGGTCACGCACGCAGAGCTGGAATATGAAGGCTCTTGCGCGATTGATGGTAATTTATTGGATGCTGCGGGTATTCATGAATACGAGCAGATCCAGATCTACAACATTACAAATGGTGAACGTTTCACCACCTATGCTATTCGCGCTAAAGAAGGCTCGGGTATCATCTCGGTGAATGGCGCGGCCGCGCATAAAGCCAGCCCGCAGGACAAAGTGATTATTTGTACTTATGCGGTATTTAATGCTGCTGAAGCGAAATTGTATAAACCCACTTTAATTTATTTAAATCAATCTTTGGAAAACAAAATTATTCGCACCGCGAATACTATTCCTACACAAGCTGCTTAAACGCTTAATATTAATATCCTATAAAAGCCCCGCACTAGCGGGGCTTTTTTGTTGCCTCTGAACAATACTGCTAAGATGCTCCACCTTCATTTTTCATGATTAAAATTGATGTCACGTTTGACTGAATCACCGACTTGGCAGGCTCTGCAAGCCCAACAATTGCAGTGGCGTGACCGAACTTTGCGCAGCTTATTTCAAGAAGACCCCGCGCGAGCGGAACGATATAGTGTCGAAGCGGCTGGTTTATTTCTCGATTATTCTAAAAATCACATTGATGATCCAACGCTCAGCTTATTGCATCAATTAGTCGAAGATGCTGCTTGGCAAGACTGGCGTAACCGTATGTTTGCCGGCGAGCACATTAATCATAGTGAGGGGCGACCTGTTCTGCATGTGGCCTTGCGCGTACCTGCTGAAACGCATTTGACATCAACCGACGGTTTGCACGCAGAGATTGTAGCGGCACGTCAGAAAATGTATGACTTTGCTGAGCAGGTGCGCAGTGGTCAATGGCGCGGCTATCAAGGCGATTTGATTACTAATATTGTCAATATTGGTATTGGTGGTTCCGATGTTGGACCTTCGATGGCCTATGCTGCATTGCAGCCTTATGCGAGCCCAGATTTAACTTTATTTTTTGTTTCTAATATTGATAGTGCACAGTTAAATGATGTGCTGGCTCATTGTCAGCCCAGCAATACTTTATTCATCGTATCGTCAAAAAGTTTTACGACGCTGGAAACGTTAACCAATGCCCGCGGTGCGCGCGCTTGGTTTGAGCAGCAAGTAGGCAGCGATCCAAAAGCTTTTGCGCAGCATTTTGTAGCTGTTACCGCCGCGCCGAATGCCGCCATTGAATTTGGTATTCCCGCTAAAAATTGTTTTTTATTTTGGGATTGGGTGGGTGGGCGTTATTCCATTTGGTCCAGTATTGGTTTGCCTTTAGTGCTGGCGGTGGGATCTGAGCAATTTGATCAATTTCTAGCCGGTGCGTATGCGATGGATCAACATTTTTGTACCGCACCGATTGAAAAAAACATGCCCGTTATTTTGGCTTTGTTAGGCATTTGGCAGCACAATTTTTGGGGCTGCACAAATTATGCGTTGTTGCCATACGCTCAACGTTTAGCGGGTCTGCCTTTGTATATGCAGCAGCTGGATATGGAGAGTAATGGTAAGAGTTGGGATCGTGCAGGAGAATGGGTCGATTATAGTACCGGACCGGTGTTATGGGGCGCAGCCGGCACGAATGGTCAGCACGCATTTTTTCAATTACTACATCAAGGGACTCAACAAATTCCTATGGATTTTATTTTGCTTGCGGAAGGTGATGCACATTGGCCGCAGCACCACCAGTTTTTGTTAGCTAACGCGCTGGCGCAGATGGAAGCTTTAATGCAAGGTAAAAGTAGAAGCGAAGCAGAAACCGAATTATTGCCCGGTGAAGCGAAATATTTAGCGGTGTATCGACAGTTTGCCGGTAATCGTTGTAGCAATGCTCTGATATTACCGCGTCTTGATGCTTTCAGCTTAGGCGCATTGTTAGCTTTATATGAGCATAAAGTATTTGTGCAGGGGGTTATTTGGCGCTTGAATTCTTTTGATCAATGGGGTGTCGAATACGGCAAGGCCTTGGCTAAGTCAGTGAGCGCTTGGTTGGGGCAAGAAAAAATGCCGACGACGGTGAGTAGTTCTACTCGACGGCTGGTGGAACGCCTAAAAAACAGGTAGAGTTTCACTTTCTGCGAAATTGGTAAGTCAATTAGCATTTAAAAATCAACTGGTTAGCAGTGGGACTGAAACCAGAATGTAAAATTAGTCAGTATATTGACTAACAAAGCGCTGAAGGTTTACCAACCTCGCTATTTGTTAGTACCGTACTGGGGGAGACAACGTGAATTCAATACGTGCATTAGTGGGCGTTGCAGCCTTGTGTGTGATCACCTTGAGTTGGGCCGCGGATACCAGCGCGCCGGGACGTGAAGAACTTAAAGGTATTGATGATCAAGTTCAGACACTTAAAAAAGACGTTATCCAGATTAATCAGGAGCTGTCTTTATTAGAAGAGAAGTTACTCTTCCCATCGACCACTCAAGTCTCTGTTTTCTTGTCTTTATCCACCAAAGATGAATTCTTTCAAGTTGATTCGGTGGATTTCACTTTAGATGCACAAGTAGTTGCTAATCACGTTTACAGTTTCCGTGAAGTGGAGGCCTTGCAAAAAGGAGGCGTTCAACGGCTTTACACGGGAAATGCGACCACTGGCAAACATCAAGGTACCGTCACTGTTAAAGGTCGTTCGGCGGGTGAAGGTACTAGTTATACTCGCAAAGCAGCGTTCGAGATCAATAAAGAGTTGGGTCCAAAGTTTGTTGAAATACAAGTGGTAGGTAATCCTGCTGATCCTCAAATCAAGGTTAAGCATTGGTAATCACAGTGCGCTGTTGTAACAATCTTTTTTTGCAATATTCAATTCGTGCTGGCGCAGGTTTAGCGTTATGTATGTCTATGCTAGTTGCGTCTGCACAAGAACAACGAGCGCCGGCTTTACGTGATTTGTATTACGGCGAAGCATTGTATTACTGGTATAGCAAAGATTATTTTAATGCCATCGTACGGTTGGACGCTGAATTGATTCAGCATTATCGCTTGGATGAACCTGGCCGTGATCCTTTTGTGGAACATCGTAATGATGCGGAGCTATCGACCGGTAAACTCGAACTCGCTTTTCGAATGCATCAAAAAACCGGGCGCGCTCTTGAAAAGCTTATTAATAACGACAAAGCAGATGATCAGACGCGCAATACCGCGGCTTATCATTTAGCGCGTTTGTATTATCAAAAAAGTGATTTTGAAAATGCCTTGCAGGCCTATAACAAAATCAAAGGTAAGTTACCCAAAGAATGGGAAGACCGCATTTATTTGTTGGGCGGCCAAATTCAAATTACCCAAAAAAAATATCCTGAAGCCGTTAAATTATTAAAAAACGTACGTTCACCACCGTGGGATGCATACGCCATTTACAACACGGGCGTAGCCTTGATGTTGGATGGCAAATTAGAAGATGGCGCACAAAAACTGGATCAAATTGGTCGCTTTAGCATGGGCGGCGAGGAGATGAATGCTTTACGTGATAAAGCAAATGTCGCTTTAGGTTATCGTTTATTGCAAGAAGGCTATCCGCAATTGGGCCGACCTTATCTCGATCGCGTGCGTTTAAGCGGACCGTATTCGAATAAAACATTATTGCACGCGGGTTGGGCAGATGCGGCTCAAGGGCAATATAAGCGCGCACTCACACCGTGGACGATTTTGAATGCTCGCGATCCACGGGATGCAGCAGTGCAAGAATCATTGCTTGCATTACCTTTTGCTTATTCCAAATTAGAAGCTTATGGCCGCGCCGCGATTTTGTATGGCAAAGCAGTCGCAGAATTTGATAAAGAAATTGACCGGCTCGATAGTTCAATCTTAAATATCATGCAAGGTAAATTACGGGATGCACTCTTGCGTGATCCTGATGAAGTAAACGATTCTTTTATTGAGTCACTGGTAAAAACTCCAGACGCACCGGAAACCCGTTATTTGCTCGATTTAATGGCGAGTAATGATTTTCATGATTCTATTAAAAATTATCGTGATTTAGGTCGAATGAAACGTAATGTGCAAGATTGGCAACGCAGTTTGCAAGCTTATGATGATTTGTTGAAAACCCGTAAACAATATTACCAACCGTTGTTACCTGTCATTGAAGATCGATTCCATTATCTCGACACCATGTTGAATTGGGTTGAACGTCGTCGTAATCAGTTAGTAACACAGTTACAAAGCACACAAAATCGTCGAGATGTTTATGCATTGTCGACTAAAGAAGAATTGGAATGGCAGCGTCAATTTCAGCAAATAGAAAATAAAATTCGTCAATTACCACCACAGCCGGGTGTTGCTGATGCAACGGCGCGGCTTGCTCGTTTAAAAGGTCGTATTTTTTGGAGCTTGAATACCGAATACGACACACGATTAGCGCAAACGCACCAACACGCAAAAGAATTGGATCAATTATTAGCGACGCTACGTGCACAGCACGCCGTAATTGTGCGTTTAAAGAAAGAGGCTTATCAAAGTTACGATGGTTATCAGGCACCGTTTCAGCGTAATGCCACTAGTTTACAGTCCATGTTGACGCGTATTGATGGTGTAATGGATCAACAAGCTCGTTATTTAGAAAAAGTTACCGTAATGGAACTTGATCGTCGGCGCCAAAAGTTGGCGGACTATCGCGTGAAAGCCCGCTTTGCATTAGCAGAAAGTTACGATCGGGCCACCAAAAAACAAGCGCGTGATGCTGAAGAAATAATGAAGCAACAACAAAGTATTATTAAAGAGGAGCGCGATAAAGCAGTAGAAACCCCTGCTGAATCGGTTGCTCCCGTTGCTGCCGAATCGGATAAAAGTACTACGGTACCTGCGCTATGAAAACCGATACTTATAAAAACTATTTAAAAGTGAGTTTTATAACCGTCATTGCGACCTTAGGTGCGGGCTGTTTAGGCGGCGGTGTTAATTATCGCGACAGTATTGCGAGTTTGCGTGACCAAGAAGTTGTTATTGATGAGCCGATCATTGAAGACTCATTAGAAAAAGCGATGTCAGCTTATAAGCAGTTTCTTTTAGAAATGCCGGAAGATGCAGCCGCTTCACCTGAAGCGATGCGTCGGTTAGCCGACTTGCAGTTAGAAAAAGGCTCGGGCACTTATGAATTCGTGAAACAAGTGCGTCGTGATCGTGAATTAGGTGCGGATGGAAAATTGATTGCGGGCGCGCCTAAAGCGGCTCCCAAAAAGTTTTTTTCTGCGGCTGGGGGCGAACAAAGTTCAGCTGATTTTGAAGTATTGTTTCCTGGTAATGCAGAAAAAACTGTTATCAAAGGTCGTGAAGGTAGTGCAGCAGTAGATTCACCGATTGTCGCGGCGATGCAAAAAAATAATGATAAGCCTCAGCAACCAGGTGAATCAGATAAAGATTTTGAACGCCGTACCACTGGCGTAACAACGTTGGCAGCAAATGCCGGCAGTGATATACCGGGTGCAGAAGCCGCCGCCGATACTGAGCAAGCCATCAATCTTTATAAAACCTTGTTGGAAAAATATCCTAATTACGATCGCAATGATGAAGTGCTTTATCAATTAGCACGTGCCTATGAAGAAACTGGCCGTCAAGATGAAGCCATGGTTATTCTTGATCGCATCGTTAAAACTTATCCGAATACGCGGCATATCGACGAAACCCAATTTAGACGCGGTGAAATTTTCTTTGTGCGTAGCAAATTCCTGGATGCTGAAAAGGCTTACGGTGAAGTCATTAAAATTGGGCAAGTTTCTGCTTATTATGATCAATCATTATTTAAACGCGGTTGGTCATTATTTAAACAAAGCATGTATGCCGAAGCACTTGATGATTTTGTAGTGTTGCTTGATATGAAAACAGCGTCAGGTTATCACTTAAATCCTGAAGCCAATAAAACCGAATATCAGCGCGTTGATGACACGTTACGCGTGATGAGTTTAACTTTTTCCTACATTGGCGGCCCGAGTTCGATCGTCGAGTATTTCCAAACTCGCGGTCCGCGTAGTTATGAAGATTTGGTCTACGCTAGTTTGGCTGATCACTTTTTAGAAAAACGTCGTTATGCTGATGCGGCAGAATCGTATTTGACTTTTATTAATCAATATCCGATGCACGAAAAAGCACCAGCATTTCATATGAATACGATCGATGTTTATATCAAAGGTCGCTTCCCTATTTTGATTATTGATACTAAACGAGATTTTGCCGCGCGTTATGCCATCAACGGTGATTATTGGCGCCAACATGATATTAAAAAATCCCCTGATATTTTGGCCTTTATTAAAACCAATCTAAATGATCTGGCTAAGCATTATCATGCTTTGTCGCAGCGCGCCGGAAAGCCGGAAGAACGGCAAGCGGCGTATGTTGAAGCGGCTCGCTGGTATCGAGAATTTTTAGCGTCTTTCCCTCAAGATGTACAAGCGCCGGCCATGAATTTCTTATTGGCTGAATTGTTCTATGAAAATAAAGCTTATAGAGAAGCGTCGGTGGAGTATGAACGAACTGCCTATGCTTATCCTGCACATGAAAAATCAGCTGAAGCAGGTTACGCGGCGATTATAGCGTTTCGCGATTATGAAAAAGTTGTGCCCGTGCATCAACAAGCGAATGCTCATAATGAAATGATTCGTAGCTCTTTACAATTTGGCGATACTTTTCCTACCCATCCTGAAGCGCCCGCAGTGCTGACGAATGCGGCGGAAAATTTGTATGCATTGAAAGAGTATGATCGTGCTATTGATGTGGCAGATAAAGTCGTTAAAGATCATCCTAAAGCAGATGCAAAATTGTTAATGGCAAACTGGATTGTGATTGCACATTCGAAGTTTGAATTAGCGCGTTATGATGAAGCCGAAGCGTCTTATAAATCGGTGTTAGACCTGTTGCCCAAAGATGATCAGCGTCGTTTAATTGTCGTAGATAATTATGCTGCTTCCATTTATAAGCAAGCGGAAGTATTAAAAGATAAAGGCGAGATTGACAAAGCGGTTGATAATTTCATGCGCATAGGACAATTGGCGCCAGATTCAAAAATTCGCCCCAATGCTGAATATGACGCCGCAGTTATTTTAATTACTGCAGAAAAATGGGATCGGGCAACCGTCGTATTAAGTGGCTTTCGTCAACAATTCGCCAGTCATAAATTGCAATTTGATGTGACTACAAAATTAGCTTACGTTTATCAAAAAAATGGCAAATTAGCGGAAGCGGCGTTGGAATATGACCGAATTGCAGAGCAAGCAGTAGAGCCTGCTGTGAAAAAAGAAGCGATGACATTGTCCGCTGAGTTTTATGAAAAAGCAGGGCAATTAGACACAGCAATTTCTCGTTATGAGCGTTTCGTGAAAAATTATCCGAAGCCTGTAGAGGACGCAGTGGAAGCGCGTTATCACATTGCTCAGTTGTATCAAAAAACCGGTAAAACAAATAATTACACCGACATGCTAAAAGAAATTGTGCGCGTTGATAAAACCGCGGGCAGTGAACGCACCGACCGTACAAAGTATTTGGCCGCTAAATCTGCGTTTGTATTAAATGAACCGATTTTACAAGTGTTCAAAGAATCGCCATTAAAAGAACCATTCCAAAAAACCTTGGCGGTTAAAAAAGAAAAAATGCAAAAAGCTATTAAAGCTTATAGCGAGCTTACCGAGTATGGTGTAGCTGAAGTGATTGCTGCGGCAACTTATCAAATTGCGGGCATCTATTATCAATTTAGTGTCGATCTGCTTAATTCTGAGCGCCCTAAGAATTTAGATGAGTTGGAGTTAGAGCAGTATCAGTTGGTCTTAGAAGAACAAGCGTATCCTTTCGAAGAAAAAGCAATTGCAGTCTATGAGAAAAATCTCGAATTATTATCCACCGGTATATTTAATGGTTGGATCGATAAAAGTATTGAGCAGTTAGGCAAGTTGCTGCCAGTGCGTTATGCCAAGCAAGAAGCAGGGGAGAACTTTGTCAATGCCATCTATTAACTCAACGCAGGGTTTATATGCAGCGTTATTGATGATGACGTTGATGTTGACTGCATGCACCGGTGGAATGAGCACGAGTGCTAATTATCGCGATCGTAAGCCAGTAGAAGTTAGTGCTGCGGTTGAAGCGCGGTTTAAAGAAGCATTAAGTTTTATGAAACAAGAGAAATATGCCGAAGCGATTCCATTATTGGAAGCGATTGTTGCAAAAAATGATCAGTTAACCGGCGCGTATATCAATCTTGGTATTGCTTATATGAAGTTAAGCGGTGATATTGATAATGCAGATAACATGGAAAAAGCCGGCGCTGCGTTAGCGAAAGCGGTAGCAGTTGATCCTATGAATGCCGTTGCGCAAAATGAATATGGTTTATTTTTGCGGCGCACGGGGCAATTCGAAGAAGCCAAAAAAGCCTATGAAAAAGCCATAAAAAGTGATCCAGCTTATGCCAAAGTGCATCTTAATTTAGGCGTATTATGTGATATTTATATTGATCTACCGAAGTGCGCAGTGGAACATTTTGAAAAGTATCAACAGTTAAATCCTAGTGATGCTCAAAAAGTTAGCATGTGGTTGAGCGACGTACGTCAACGTGCGGGTATTGCCGAGCCGAGCGCTACTCCGCCATCGGCACTACCTGTTGACAATTCGGTACCTGCCCCTGAATCAACAACTGTTGCTCCTGTGAGCAAGGGAAGTTAATGATGATGACTTTGTGGCAACGAGTTAGCGTTTGTATCTTATTGATCTGTGTTACGTCGCTGAGCTTCGCGCAAGGTGAGGTTGTGGATATGCGGGGTACATCCATTATTGGTAATCGTGAATTACCAAAAACCTTATTTATCGTGCCTTGGAAAAGTTCTGCGGTAGGTCTTGAAACACAATTGACCAATACTCTAGATGAACGCTTGATAGTGTTAGACAGAGATGTGTTTATGCGCGAATTAGAATATTACCAATTCGCGAATTCCGGAGACCCGGTCGCTGCTGTTGAGCCGTAAAGGCGAAATATTTTTTTGTACAATTAATTAAAATTACGAAGGTGAGGAGAGCGTTATGCAGTTGATTTATGATACTTGGCGATTTATGTATGAAGGTGGCATTTTTATGGCACCAATCGGTTTTGTGTTTGCTTGGGGCGTTGCAATTGCTATTGAACGCTATATGAAATTATCCAAAGTGGAACGTCAAAATCGCAGAATGTGGGCAGAATTACAGCCTGTTTTAGAAGAAGGTCAGTTTGAGCGCGCACGTGAAATGACAGCGCATTCGAATACTGAAATTGGCACGGTGTTAAGTTTAGGTTTGAGTCGCCATGGCGCAGCTCGTCGTCGTGATGATATCGAAATCGCGATGGAAGAAGGCATGATGGAAGTTATTCCTCAGCTCGAACGTCGTACTCACTATCTAGGTATTTTGGCAAACATCTCAACTTTGTTGGGTCTGCTGGGTACGGTTATGGGTTTGATTCAAGCGTTTAGTCAAGTAACTGGTGTCGATCCTGCTAAGCGTGCTGACGTATTATCAGGCGCGATCGCGGTGGCCATGAATACCACAGCGTTTGGTTTGATTGCGGGTATTCCTTTGTTGTTGTTGTATACATTCTTAACAACCAAAACCGGTCAAATTGTTGATAGCTTAGAAATGGCATCAGTTAAAACTTTAAATTTGTTATCTGAAGTTTCACGTCGTGAGGCGTCAAAAAATGGCTAGACGTCGGGGCCCACAAATCCCCCCGGATCTGGATATCACCGCCTTCTTAAATTTGATGGTGATTTTAGTGCCGTTTTTGTTGATCTCGGCGGTGTTTTCACGCGTTACAATTTTGCAATTAAATTTACCTTCCCCGGGTGGCGCTGCTGCCGCGGATGAAAAGAAAATTGCATTAGAAGTTATCGTACGAAAAGATCGTTTGGAAATTGGTGATGGTTTGCAAATTGTTACGCGTTTTCCAAATTCTAAAGAAGGTGAATACGATATTGCGGGTTTGCGAAATGTATTGCGTGAAATTAAAAATAATTTCCCCGATAAATTAGATGCCACCGTATTGATGGAGCCCGAGTTACGTTACGAAGCCATGGTAAAAGTTATGGATGCGGTAAGCCGTGTCGAAATTGAAAAACCGGGCGGCATTATTGATAGGTATGAATTATTCCCTGAAATTTCAGTGGGTGATGCGCCTTAATAGGCGCTCGAAGCAGGATTATTAAATGAAACAACAATCACGGCGAATGAAACGAATGGAGCGTGCGCGTAGTCGCGCTGTTCCAGCACTCAATTTAACTTCGTTAATGGATGTTTTTACTATTCTTGTGTTTTTCTTATTGAACACGTCCGGTAGTGCAGAAATGCAACCGCCCAGTAGTTTAAAGTTGCCTGATTCAGTAGCGGAACAAAAACCCGAAAAATCTACTGTCGTCATGATAACGCCTACCGATATTTGGTTAAACGAACGCGTTGTTGCGAGTACGGTAGAAGTGATGGCAAGTACAGCAGAAGATCCTGTGATCGAACCTTTGCGTGTCGCTTTAGAAGAAGAAGCTGCTCGGTTAGTGTTACCTGCTGATGACTCTGGAGCAAAACGTAATATCAATATTATGGGTGATCGTGAAATCCAATTTAAAGTATTGAAAAAAATTATGGCTACTAGCACGGTTGCAGGTTACGACAAAATCTCCTTAGCCGTTTCCCAAAAAGCTGTGCAATAAATTTTATAGGTTATTTGAGTTATGGCGAATCAAAACAATACGACACCACCCGTCAGCGAACAAGAACAAGCGCTGCAAGAGAAATATGATGAGACTAAAATACGTTTAGATATTGTTGAGCATGAGTACGCAGAAATTAATGCGGCCATGGCTGAATTAGATGCTAAAGATGCTACTGCACAAGCTTTAAAAAACCTCTCGCAACAATTAAGTCGTTTGGGGGATTTGCCGCCTTTGACCGAAGAGGGGCATTTATTTTTTGAAGATGTAATTTCTCCCGAACAATTAAAAAAACGTAGTGATGCATACGCAGCACGCATTGATCGTCAGTTAACAGCATTGCAAAGTAAACGCGCAGAAATCAAAAAGCAGTACGACGAAAAACGTCAAGTGCTTAGTGAAGCACGTGAAATCACGAATACGGCACGTGCTGAACTAGATAAAATCAGACCGCTTACACGTGCGCAAAAATACATTATTAATGATGCAGAAGGCAGACCTGTCGAGTTTGTTATGTATTTCCGGCATACCACAAACATGCCGTGGAATAGAGACGAAGACGATAAACGTTACAACCGTATTCGTTGGTTGTTATTGTTGTTGGCATTTTTGTTGGCATTTTTAATTGATTATTACATTGATAGATTGCCTGTCAGAGAGATACCAAAAGTTGTCATCTTGGATGATCGTTTTGCGCAATTAATTAAAGAGCGCAAACCACCGCCACCGCCGCCGCCACCACCGCCTAAAAAAGAAACTGATGATTCAGTGAAAAAAGATGATGGTATAAAGCCAGAGAAAAAAGCACCCGGTCCTAAAAACGACGCGGAAAAACAAGCGCGTGAAAAAGCGAGCCGTTCCGGTCTGCTCGCATTTCAAGATAGCTTTGCCGATTTAATGGACAATGATTTAGATCAATCGCTAGGTAAAAATGCGCGCGTAACAGCAGACGGTGCGAATGCACGTAAAACCGAACGTTCATTAATCACTAGCGCCAGAGGTGGTAGTAGTGGTGGCGTAGCGGTTGCGGGCATGAGTCGCGACGTTGGCGGATCTGGTTTCGGTGGTACAGGTTTAGGTTCGCGTGGCACACAGCGTATGACGGGTGTGATCAGCGATGAATTTGGTGATGCGAATGAACCGCTTGCTCAAGATTCAGTACGTGGTTCGCGTACTGATGAAGAAGTTCAAATCGTATTTGATCGTAATAAGAGTAGCTTGTATCAAATGTATCAGCGAGCTCTGCGTACCAATCCAACTTTGCGCGGTAAAGTAGTATTGAAATTAACTATTTCGCCGTCCGGCTCTGTAACAAATGTTTCAGTGGAGTCGAGTGAGCTTAAAGATCCAGAGCTTGAAGCGAAGATTGCAACACGTGTGCGTTTATTTAACTTTGGTCCTAAAGACGTAGACTCTATTACGATTCGTTATCCGATCGAGTTTTTCCCGCAATAATTATTTGAAAATTTTCAGACCGTCATATGTAAGTATGACGGTCTGTTTTGTTTTTGCTGTGAGCGCTAACAATGTCACGCGTTAAAATTATTAATAAAATAATTTTAAAAAAACATAATTAGAGTTTTAATTTTTACAGTAGGTTTTCGATGGCTAAATCCATTAGCACGAGGCGAGCCCATTATTTCAGTGCGGAAAAAGATAGGGATGCGTTTACTACTTGTTATTCATCGAAGTGTTTCCTCTATAGCAATAATACTTAAAGTTATTATTTCAGGCCGCCGCTAGCTTAGGGTGATCTGTCAGTGTCAGGCAGAATGCTGAGCAACTGTTAAGACAACGCAGCATTTAACATTCAGACTTCGATTTTTACCGTTGAATCTGTAGACTTGCCCGCCCGTGAGATTTGGCGCACAGATTGTTAATTAACTATCTATATACTCTACTAATGAAAGTTGTAATCTGGATGTAGATGAACAAATAGTTATGTTGTTGAGTGAGACTATTAGAGACTATAAGCGGATAGGTCGTGCATTAAGCGTGATCTTGTTCGCATTGCTATGTCTATGTATACAGCCTGCCCACGCCAAAAAAGAACAAGCTCGCGATAAATTCGATCATTTTACTACAGGCTTCGTGCTCGAAAATGCTCATGAAAAAGCTCCCTGTGCATCCTGCCATTTAGGTGGCTTATTTCGAGATACTCCTAATCAATGTGTAGATTGTCATGGTATTGATGCGCCTGACAATGGCACCTTATCGCGTGAAAAAACCCTTATAACGCTCGACCATATGGGCGTTGATACCCAATGTGTCGCCTGCCATAACACCATTGCTTGGTCGGATATCGTTACCGTAAACCATCAGCATGTACGCGGCGAATGTGCGGATTGTCATAACGATGTTATTGCTATGGACAAAGATGCTGCCCACATCAACAGCACCGATAATTGCGACGCTTGCCATTTAAATGGTCAAACGTGGCGTCCATTACACAAAATGGATCACAACGAAGTCACGGGCGATTGTGTCGATTGTCATAATGATGGTGACCAATTTGCGCGCAACTCTAAAGAAGACGATTTGTCTGGTCATATCCTCACGAGTAACAACTGCGAAGCCTGTCATGAACCCACAGCACCTGCATGGAATCCTGTCAAAATTCCGATGCCGCACAGTGAAATAGACTTATCAATACGCGATAACTGCCAAGCTTGTCACGATGGGCAAACAGCAACAGGCAAACATCCCGGACATATTCCTACTAATTCCGATTGTGATGTTTGTCATAACAGTACGGTTGATTGGAGAGATGTTTCTAGTACGGATCACACGGCTTTAACGGTGGATTGCGGCGTGAGCTGCCACACACCGACCGGGATTGGTCCGTACAAGAGCGGCGCACATCCGAGCACCAGCGAGACCTGCGAGTTATGCCATGCCGGCGGGGTTGTAACCCCGAACTGGAAGACCACCTGCGGTGATAACGACGGCGGCACCAGCGGCGCGGATTGCATGCGCCACAGCGACACCGTCTCAGCGGCGCTCACCTGCGATACCTGTCACGTCAGCGGCAATGCCTGGGGCGCGGATCTTAAAATTGCCACCCACATTCCGACCGGCACCGCCGAGTGCGAAAGTTGCCACACCAACAGCGGCACCAACTTCAGCGTCTGGACCGCGTGGACCTTTAACCACGCCAGTGATAAGAACGGCAACAGCTGCGTCGCGTGTCACGTCAGCACCACCGCCGCGCTGCGCAACAAACCGACGGCGGCGGCAAGCCATCCGGGCAGCACCAATACCTGCGAGCGTTGCCACGTTGAGAACGACACCATTGGCCTTGCGCAATGGAGCACCAACTGCGGCACGACCGGCGACACGGATGCGGGCAAAGACTGCATGGATCACGGCCAAGCCAGTGGCACGGTCTTAAGCAACTGCAACAGCTGTCACAGTGGGGCGCATGCATTAGCGATGACCAAAGCGGACAAAGTAGGCCATCCGATCACCAGTGCCGAATGCGATACCTGCCATACACCCGTTAAATACACCGACTGGACCGGTGCAGGCTTTGATCACAGCAGTACCGTTAGCGGCTGCAACGCCAGTGGCTGTCACATCAGTGGCGGCGGTCGGCACAAGAACGATTACAGCGCGGTGACTCATATAAGCTCGACCGAGACCTGCGAGTTATGCCATGCCGGCGGGGTTGTAACCCCGAACTGGAAGACCACCTGCGGTGATAACGACGGCGGCACCAGCGGCGCGGATTGCATGCGCCACAGCGACACCGTCTCAGCGGCGCTCACCTGCGATACCTGTCACGTCAGCGGCAATGCCTGGGGCGCGGATCTTAAAATTGCCACCCACATTCCGACCGGCACCGCCGAGTGCGAAAGTTGCCACACCAACAGCGGCACCAACTTCAGCGTCTGGACCGCGTGGACCTTTAACCACGCCAGTGATAAGAACGGCAACAGCTGCGTCGCGTGTCACGTCAGCACCACCGCCGCGCTGCGCAACAAACCGACGGCGGCGGCGAGCCATCCGGGCAGCACCAATACCTGCGAGCGTTGCCACGTTGAGAACGACACCATTGGCCTTGCGCAATGGAGCACCAATTGCGGCTCAACCGGCGACACGGATGCCGGCAAAGACT